>CBDVBU010000079.1:0-11030 GCA_965372295.1 uncultured Phycisphaerae bacterium | reverse complement strand
CCGACGGCTGTGCTTTCGATACGATGGGGATCAAGCAGCGCGAATGCTTCTGCCCGTGGCTGATCGCTTACTTCGGCCTGCAGCCGGTTGCCCAGGCGGCGCGCGAATGTAAGGACTTTGCGGATCTGTTTTCCAGGACGCGCGGTGCCAACCGGCACAAAACCACCAAACGAATCATTGCCGAGTTGCTGCCGGACCATCCGATGACAAAGGCCAGAGGATTCGAAGTTCCCCAATACCCGCATTATTTCGCATGGGTCGATGACCCCAAAAGCCTGCTCAGCAACGACGGCCTCAAACAGGCCATCGGAAAGGCCGCCGACCCGAAGGCCAAAAAAGAGCTGGAGCTTGCACTTGCCTGGAGCGAGCGTGTCAACTGGGCCATCGGAGAAACCGTTAAGGGTATGCCGCCGTTTCCTTATGTGCGCCAGTCGCTGGAAAAAATCCGGCCCCTGGCGGATGTAATTGTCGTTTCGGGCACGCCCGATGAAGCTCTCAATCGCGAATGGAAAGAGCACAACATCGCTAAATACGTTGAAGTCATAGCCGGTCAAGAGATGGGGACGAAAACTCAACACCTCGGCTATGCCACGAAGAACAATTATGAAAAGAACCACATCCTGATGATCGGCGATGCGCCGGGTGACATGAAGGCCGCCGGGGCCAACGATGCGTTGTTCTACCCAATCAATCCCGGCAACGAAATCGAATCATGGAAGCGCTTCGGCGATGAAGCGTTCGATAAATTTGTTAACGGCGAATATGCAGGCGAGTACGAAGAAAAACTCATCGCGGAATTCGATTCGTACCTGCCTGAGCTGCCGCCCTGGCAACAGTGTGAAACGTAAAGAGAAATACGAACGATGGTAATTGAGCGACAAAATAAAGAGGCCTGCGTCGAAATCGGGCAGGTGCGTGAAGCGGTTGGCGAGTTCTTTTCGCAAAACGACTATGCCGGCAAACGCATCCTGATGATAATCCCGGACAATACGCGGTCGGGGCCGATAGGCGAGATATTCAAAATCATCTACGAGTTCCTCGGACCAAAGGTCAAGGCGATTGACTGCCTGGTAGCGCTGGGGACCCATCAGCCGATGAGCGAAGAGCAGATTTGCGCCAGGCTCAGCATGACGCCGGACGAGCGTAAGAGCAAATACGCGGCGGTAAAATTCTTCAACCACGAATGGCAAGAGCCGCAGACGTTCACTTCTATCGGTAAAATCTCCGCCGACGAAATCGAGCAGATCAGCGACGGTTTGTTTAGCGAAGAAGTTGATGTGGCAATTAATAAGCTGCTCTTTGAGTACGATGAATTTTTTATTTTAGGCCCAGTGTTTCCACACGAGGTCGTTGGTTTCTCCGGCGGGCACAAGTACATCTTCCCCGGCATCTCCGGCGACGATATTATCCACTTTTTCCACTGGCTGGGCGCCGTGATAACAAATCCAGTAATTAACGGTAACAAATGGACGCCGACAAGAGAGGTGGTGGAAAAAGCAGCTTCGTTTATTACGATGCCACACAAGCTGTTCGCAATCGTGGCGCTGGAAGATGAGTTGAAAGGAATCTTCATTGGGGACGTAGTTGAAACATGGGAAAAGGCCGCGGATTTGTCCGAGCAGGTGCATATCACGTATAAAGACAAGCCGTATAACACGATTCTCGGCATCGCACCGGAAATGTACGATGATATCTGGGTAGCGGGTAAGGTTATGTACAAACTCGAGCCGATACTCGCCGACGGCGGAACGCTGATTATTTATGCCCCGCACATCACCGAGATTTCCTACACTCACGGCAAATGGCTCGACAAAATCGGGTATCATACCCGCGATTATTTCCTCAAACGCATGGAGCAGTTCGCCGGTGTCCCCAGAGGAATCATCGCCCATTCGACCCACGTCAAGGGCATCGGCACATTCATAGACGGCGTAGAAAAACCGCGAACCAACGTAGTGCTCGCCACGAGCATCAGTAAACAACGCTGCGAAAAAGTAAACCTTGACTATCTGAACCCGGACGATATAAATATAGCCGACTACGAGAATAGAGAAGACGAAGGAATCCTTGTCGTCCCGCACGCAGGCGAAGTCCTGCACAGATTGTCAGATGGGACCATTCCCCGTATCCCATGAGAGTGACTGTTCCTTTATCTTCTGTCGCCCATGACTTGGTCAAACGGTTGTCTTTGGGATGAATATCTCGGCGACGGACCGGATCGCAAAACTGTCGGTCATACCGGCTAGAAAGTCCAAGACAATCAATTGATCGGGATCGTCAGCAGAATAGGAATCTTTCATATCTTTCGTAACGAAGTCTTGGAATACCCTGTAGACCGTCGGAACGGGGTCATCCACTTTGCGAACAGGATATTTCTCCGATTGGAATCTGGCCGTTCTTTGGATTTCCTTCAAAAGATCACCAAACAGATACTTTATCGTCTTGCCAACTTGCTCTTTGTATCTTTCGGCCCCTGGGCTATGGTAAATGTATTGGTTGTTGAACTCTATCAATTCGTGAAGCAAATCCCCCTTTTCTGGAGAGATTGCGATGTAGTCATGCCCCGAACTGTTCTCGATCATGTCCTCCACGAAAGTCCCAATTATTTGACCATTGGTCGTGCCCAATTCATCCTGGAAACGTAAAGGCACGTTCTTCTCTTCAATAATCTTAGCCTCAAGGGCATCTTCCACATCTTTGCCTGCGTAAGCGATCTTGTCAATCAGGCGAACAATACAGCCTTCCAGAGTAGCCGGGTTGCCTGCTTCTGCTCGCGTCTTGATATTGTCCAGATCCTTGTCTTTGTCGCCGGCACTGAGCTCGCATGTCTTAAAATCCTCGCCGCAATGCGAAACTATGCCGTCTCTTACTTCCCAAGTTAGATTGAGACCAGGCTTCTCCCTATCACGTTTCGCAATATAGTCCACTACGCGAAGACCATAAACCTCGTGAGAAAACTTTGGCATCAGGTCCTTGAGCACGTTATGCTCGTCGAATATCTGCGTAAGAAACACCTCTCCTTGATGTCCAAAAGGAGCGTGTCCGATGTCATGGGCCAAGCCAATGGCCTCAGCAAGATCTTCGTTCAGTCCGAGACAGCGAGCGACGGTGCGAGCAGCCGAGGCGACAAATCTGACGTGATCCATTCGCGTGCTGACATGGTCATTCTGCGGAAAATAGAATACCTGTGTCTTGTGTCTTAAGCGACGAAAGGACTGGGAGTAGATTATTCGATGTACATCACGCTGAAACTCAGTACGAAAGTCATCCGGAGCTTGTTCAATCCTCCTTCCTCTTGTGCCTATTGTGGCAAGTTCATTTGTGAACAACTCCCTCTCGTCTCTTTTGAAACTTGACATTTCCTCTCCCAGAATAGGTCAATAAGCAAATCGGTTATATTTCTTGCGTCTTTATCGCAAGCCAAGCAGCTACTGATTTCTTTGCCGTTTTGCGTAGCTGCTTCAAAACGTGAATTTTGGAAATTGGGGAACTCCGCTGCCCTTTTTGAGAACTTGGCAGAAAAAGCTGAGGGAATCTCTTTATATTCGTTCACGAACTCGAAGTTCGAGAGCCCCAGAACCATCGGGTTACAGTTGCCTTCAAGCAGGGATCTGTCATCATTCTTGAATATGACCAGCGTCTTGTCTTGTGCCCACGCAATTCCGGCTTCAACCATCGCACCTTCATCGGGGACACGGCCATTCATGTTCAGAACCAAGCCGTGGCTATCAGTAATATGAAAGACATCCAAACAGAATATGGCGTTATTGAGTATTTTAGTGGCATCCTCAGCCGACACATTCCGCTGTAAAAGGACCGGCAGAAGTCTGGAAAATTCAAGTCCATCTCTCTGAGGAAGAAACACGGAATAATCAGAACATTCAAGGGCAACAGCAATGTTCTCCATCTCTTCACGTTCTTTTGGATTGAATAAAGGTCCTGCACAGTATATCTTATACGAATGTTTTTCCATGAAATTTCTTTCGACACACACCACAATAAAAAATTCAAGATACAGCTTATATAAAATAATGGTAACCTTCACGATGTCAAGCCAAATCCCATAATAAATTATCTAATCCGATAAAACTACAAAATAATTCCCCTATAGATTAGTTTGTTAATTGACCAAGATAATAGTTGCATTTTCCCCTTCAATCAGCATAATATCTTATTTGATTTCTAACAGATAGTACGTAATATTTTGGGGCTAACCATAATAGTAAGGAGAAATACAAAAAATGACAAAAGCAGATATCGGCCTTATCGGCCTGGCAGTAATGGGTGAAAACCTCATCCTGAACATGGAAAGCAAGGGCTTTACGGTAGCCTGTTTTAACCGAACCGTATCGAAAGTGGACAACTTCATCGAAGGCCGCGCAAAGGGTAAGAACATCATCGGCTGTCACAGCATCGAAGAGCTGGCCGAGAACCTTGCAAAACCTCGTAAGATTATGCTGATGGTCAAGGCCGGAGCTGCGGTCGATGCTTTCATCGACAAGATACTGCCCCATCTCGAAGACGGCGACATCATCATCGACGGCGGCAACTCACACTTCCCCGACACGATGCGGCGCACCGAGTACGTCGAGAGCAAAGGCAAACTCTATATCGGCACCGGCGTCTCGGGCGGCGAAGAAGGCGCTCTGCTCGGCCCGTCGATCATGCCCGGCGGCTCGCCGCAGGCATGGGAGCACGTCGGACCCATCTTCCAGGCAGTTTGCGCCAAGACCGAAGACGGCGAACCATGCTGCGACTGGGTCGGCGAGAACGGCGCCGGACATTTCGTCAAAATGGTCCACAACGGCATCGAATACGGCGACATGCAGATGATCTGCGAGACCTACCAGATGATGAAAGAATGCCTCGGTATGACAAACCAGGAAATGCACGAGTGCCTCACCGAGTGGAACGAGGGCGAGCTTGATTCCTACCTGATCGAAATCACCCGCGACATCCTCGGCTACAAGGACGAGGACGGCAACGAGGTCATCGACCTTATCCTCGACACCGCCGGCCAGAAAGGTACCGGCAAATGGACCGCTATCGAGGCATTGAACCTCGGCCAGCCTCTAACGCTCATCGGCGAGGCCGTCTTCGCACGCTGCCTATCGGCACTAAAAGAGGAACGTGTCGCGGCGTCGAAAGTCCTGTCAGGCCCGAAGTCAAAATTCACCGGCGACAAAAAAGCCTTCCTAAACGATCTGCGCCAGGCCCTCTACGCCTCGAAAATCGTCAGCTATGCACAGGGCTATCAATTGATGCGAGCCGCGGCAACGGAATACAAATGGAACCTGAATTACGGCGGCATCGCCCTGATGTGGCGGGGCGGCTGTATTATCCGCTCGGTTTTCTTAGGCAAAATCAAGGATTCCTTCACCAAGAATCCCGAACTGACCAATCTGCTGCTCGATCCATTCTTCAATGGAGCCGTCGAGAAAGCCCAGGCCGCATGGCGGCGGGTTGTGACCACCGCAGTCGAAATGGGTATTCCTATGCCGGCAATCAGTTCTGCTCTGAATTTCTATGACGGCTATCGTCATGAGCGTCTGCCGGCGAATCTTTTGCAGGCCCAGCGCGATTATTTCGGCGCCCATACATACGAACAGGTCGATAAACCGCGAGGCGAATTCTCCCATACGAACTGGACCGGCCGGGGCGGAACTACCGCGGCTTCGACCTACATAGTCTGACGGCAGAGGTCATAATCGATGTACGACAGTCTCCGGATGCAATCCGTGCAGTCGCCGATCATCCCGGTGGTCGGCGAGTTGATTCGCAGCAACCCCGGCACGATTTCGCTCGGCCAGGGCGTCACCTATTACGGTCCGCCTCCCCAGGCAATCGAAGCCATTGAAAGATTCCTTGCCGATCCGGAGAATCATAAGTACAAGCTCGTTCAGGGCATTCCGGAACTGCTGGAAGCAATCGAACAAAAGCTGGAAACCGAGAACAACATATACTTGGACGGCGGCCGAATCGTAGTAACCGCCGGGGCGAACATGGGATTCATGAACGCCGTTCTCGCTATTACCGATACGGGCGACGAGATAATTCTCCAGTTGCCGTACTATTTTAATCATGAGATGGCGGTGGCGATTGCCGACTGCAAAGCCGTCTGCGTACCGACCGACGACGACTACCAGTTGCAGCCGGAGGCAATCGCCACCGCCATCACGGACCGAACGAGGGCCGTAGTTACTATCTCGCCGAATAATCCGACCGGGGCGGTTTACCGCGAATCGGACTTACGGAAGGTCAATGAAATCTGCCGCAGCAATGGCATCTACCACATCAGCGACGAAGCATACGAATACTTCACATACGACGATACCCGGCATTTTTCGCCCGGTTCAATTGCCGGGGCCGGCGAGCATACGATTTCACTGTTTTCTCTCTCTAAAGCATACGGCTTCGCGAGTTGGCGGATCGGCTGGATGGTCATACCCGAGCATCTTTTCATGTCGGTTAGGAAAATACAGGATACCATTCTGATCTGTCCACCGGTCATTTCGCAGTGGGCCGCCGTCGGCGCGATGAAGGCTGGCCGGTCGTACTGCCGCCAAAAGCTGGAAATGACCGCCGAGATCCGCCGGATATGCCTGGATGAGCTGGCCGGCATCACCGATTTGGTCACAGTGCCTCGTGCCGATGGAGCGTTCTATTTTCTGCTGCGAGTGTACATAGAAATGAATCCGATGAGACTTGTCAAGCAACTGATCGAAAAACACAAAGTAGCCGTCATCCCCGGCATGACTTTCGGCATGAAAGACCAATGCCTGCTGCGCATCGCCTATGGCGCCCTCCGGAAAGACACAGCCGCCGAAGGCATTGGAAGACTCGTAAAAGGCCTGACACAAATCATGCATTAATCAGTTAATGTGTGTGAGTTAATGCAGTTGTAATGCACTCATTTACCCATCTACTCATTTATATCCGGTTCTTTTGCCGGGCCGCTTAGGCTATAGAATTCCTGGACGTGAAAAACATCGTCTGTTAGCTTCATACTAACTATTTCCGACGGCGACAAGGCCAGGAAATTACTGCCCTTCTCAGCCCCAAAATCCCATAGATAATAACATTCCAGCTCATCTTCCGCCCCAGTGGCGGGGCCGGCCGGACCCTTGCTGTGATGCAATGGAGCACATGAACTTACTACTTCGGAGGCGTGTTTCCTGCTGAAAAAGGTCATTTCGAGCCTTTTCTCCTGCTCAATTCCCTGAATAAAAACGTTATGGTCTCTATGCATAGCGATTACTCCTTATAATCGGCAGCCGAAGGCACGGAAAGTTACCTCTCACGCGCCCCCGGCGCCCCCGCACCTAAAATTCCCTAAAACAATACAAAAACTCCTTTTTTTGCGCAAACATTCCACGCAAACTAACCCATTCATATCTCACAGCGTTTCTCGCAGGGTAAATGTTGATAACAAAATTGGAAAATTTCAAATATTTTTTCATAAACCCCTGTTACGGCAGAAAAAACGGCTTTTGGTGCATAAATTTTTCCGGTTATTCAAGGAAATATGAGAACCTGTCTCCGGATTTTCGGTTTATGATTGCCAATTTGCCGTTAACAGCTTAAAATCGTCAATCGAAAATCTGAAATTTCAAATTGCTTTATCACCTTATTGCACATCATGTTTATTAATCTAAGAATGAAGGATTTTACAGTACCTTTGGCATGCAAAATTACCAAGTAATTCCAATGCTGCTCGGATGTTACCGGCCAGGATGTAACCAACGGCAAGCCGGCACCGGATACGTTTCTCAAAGCCGACGAAAAGCTCTCACTCGCCACCGACCGTTGTGTAGTCGTGAAGATGCTTTCCAGGGCGCAGAGGCCAACAAGGCCGCAGGTATGCCGATTGTGGCTGTCACAACCACTAGGAACCGGGCGGACCTTCAAAGAGCGGATATAATCGTCGACAGCCTGATTGAATTACAGGCCCGGCAATTCATCGAACTGCTCAGAAACCGAAGCGATTAATCCACAATTTTCATTTTGAATATTTGAACCTTCGTTTAATCAAGATCGATCTTCAGTTCGTGGATCGACCAGTGCCAACTGTCGGATGAGCCGGTCTGGAGGATCTTAATAAATCTGGTTCGCACAGGTTTGCCGAACTTGATTTCGGTGATCGGTTTGGTGCCCTTGCCGGTCACCACAGGTTTGCCCCAGCTTCCGCCGTCGAAAGAGACATAGACTTCATATCCACGTGGGTAGTCATTGGACGAGTTTCTGGTATCGAGAGTCAGGCCTTGTATCGTACTCTCGACGCCGAGGTCCAGCACGAACCAATCGCCGGGCTTCATGCCCCTGCCGGTATCCCAACGGGTCCCGCGATTGCCATCCAAGGCACGATTTGCAGCACCGTTGTTGCGTGAAGCCGTGGCTTTCAGACTCTTATTCAACAGGGCCTCTTTTATCTTCTTCGCAGCCAGATCGGCTTCGGCGGCAAGATTGCGATCCTTCTTCGCACTTTCCGCCAGAGCCAGCGCTTCTTCGCACGGATATTTTGGCAGGGCCGATAGCACGGCTTTTTTCTCCTCGGGCCGCTTTGCAACGTCCATCGCCTCGGCCAGCAATTTGACAGTCTCGGCCGCTCCGCGATTGGCTGGGATTCCCAGTAGCTTAATGTACCCACGAAGCGCCAGGACCCGGCTGGTCGAATCGCGATCACTCCTCGATATTTTCATCAAATCCGAAAGCGGTGCCGCATCGGGCCAGTCGGCAAGAGCGCGAATGGCAGCCGTTTTGACCTGATTATCCTCGCTGAGCACCTGTCCGCGAACGGCCTGGAGTGCTTTTGGCCCACCGATGCGTGAAAGCACAGTCAGCAAATGAGACTTGGCGGCACGATTGGCTTTGGCCAGACCATCGATGACCGGCCCACCATCCGGCATTTCGAGCCGAGCGACAGTTGCGATCATTGCCCGCTCAATACCGGCACGGTCTGCATTACTTTCAGCCGCGAGGAGCATTGAAACCATTATGGTAAGCTCTCTTTGATCCGACAACACACCCAGGGCTTTGTACGCCGCCTGGCGAATATCGCGATTACTGTCTTTGGCAATGGTGAACAAAACGGGAATTGCTTCGGTTTCACGACGTTTGGTAAGTGTCTCAATGACATTGATGCGAACCGAGGTCTCGGCACGACTTTGCGCAACTCCAATCAGTGCGGCAGCAACACCCGAACCAGAGAGCCGGCCCAGAGTGTCCATAGCGGCTTTGCCCGTTTCGTGGTCTGCTGCGGACATGTCGGCAAGAAGTTCAACGTTTGAAGCGTCACCGAGAACCGCAAGGGCTTTTATGGCGGCAAGACGAACAGTCTCGCTGCGGCTGCTGATAACTCTTGCGACGTAGAGTGCCGCGGCCTTATCGCCTCGTCCTTCGAGCGCGCTTAGCAGCACAACCTGAGCGTCAGGGCTCAGATCCTTAAGCTGCTCGGCAAGCGCCTTAGTGATGGAAGTTCCGGGCATCTCGGTTATGAACTTTCCCGCCGCTCGCTGCAGGTCAAGGTCCCGGTCCTTCAGCAGAGCCAGAATCAGAGGGACTGCCTTGTCCTTTTCGGCACGTACCAAACCTTTGTAAGCGGCGATTCGAATCCATGTGCTGTTGGCCGGGGAAATCATCTTGCGATAGATCTTCACGGCTTCACTTACCTGTCCCCCGTCGAGCATCTTGTCGGCACACATCAAGTAAGCATTGTCACGCGCGGGCTTAAGGCTCGCTGGCACTTGAGCACGCGCCAGCGCGCCGGCCGCCTTTGAGCCACCGATCCTGCCAAGAGATTCGATTGCGGCACGGGCTATATCGAGATTGCCGCCGGTAATAAGTTTAGCAATCTGTGGTACGGCCTCGCGGTCTCCCCGCTGGCCGATAGAACTGATAACGCCGATCTTAAGATCGCCATCGAGTTTCGGAAGTGCCTCTCGCAGAGCGGCGCCGGCCTCGGGAGCGGCCATATACTGCAACGCAAATCGCGCCATGTGCGACAGCTCCCTGTCAGTGAGCATTTTTGCCAGGGCCGGCACAGATTTCGCCGAGCCGACGCGACGCAGCATCCGGCAAACAAACTGTTTGCCGGCGAAGGTTGTTTTGGAAGATTGCAGAGCTTCAAGAAGTCTCGCTTCGATTTGCGGAAACGACGAGGGCGGAACGCTGCGAATCTCTTCTTCGATAGCCGCCAGTGCCCGGCGGGATTTACCGAAGTCATATTCCCGGATAGCTTCATAGATAAGGGCCTTTAGCGGGCCTTTATTCTCTTTGCGTGTAAGATCCTGGATGCGGATATTTCGCCACTTGATTTTCTTATCGGCATGTTTGGAGCCGTGGACCTGCAGGGCGATAAAACCCGTTGAGGTCATGTCATCTTTCAAGTCGGCGGCGGGCACGCCATTGACCCACGTCCGTATCCTGTCGCCGACAGCCTCGATGCGGTAATGATTCCACTGGTTTTGCTTGAAGGCCTTCTGTGCTTCGGGTTTGTCTTTAAGGTCAAAGAGCCATCCCCGACGGGCCTCGTCATAGATACCGGCACTCCAGGCTCTGTCCGAGGTGTCAATCTCGACCTGATAGCCGTGGACTCGATAATCCTTGTAATGCTTGAAACTGTTGCTGCGAATCTGGATGCCGGAATTCATGCCGGTCTCGACGAGAAATTCCAGCTCCAGGATAAAGTCGGTGTAGTTCTTCTCGGTGCAGAGGAAGCTGTTCGGCGTGTTTAGGACCGTGGTTCCGACAATCATGCCGTCCTCGACGGCATATTTTGCTTTTCCGTTGCGCTGGATCCAGCCGTTAAGGGTTTTGCCGTCAAAGAGATTCTCCCAGTCTTCTCCGGCGAAGGACATCTCCGGCAGCAAAATACTCGTCAAGACGAATACAAGTAAAATCACGATGTATCGTTTCATTATTGTACTCCTTTTGTAGGGTGTGCACAGCACACCATTTTCAAAGTTGGTGGGCAATGCCCACCCTGATATGGAACGACCTTTGTCAACTGTGATTTTTCTATTTTTGTTTCA
>CBDVBU010000078.1:0-11035 GCA_965372295.1 uncultured Phycisphaerae bacterium | reverse complement strand
GTATGCCCGGTGGTGTGACAGGGAAAGCCCGTGAGGGCATACCTATGTCGATTTATTCCCGCCAAAATCGAACTCTAAGAGCCTATCCGAATAACCATTCGCTGCCGACTGTCATGCTGAACGGAATGAAGCATCTGGGCCGTGAACTGCCATGTGTAGCCCAGATTCTTCGGCTTCGCCTCAGAATGACAAATACTGAGGGGTAATTCGTATAGGCTCTAAGTACATAAGGTGCACAACGAAGCTGCCTGATGGGACAAAAATTTCTAACGGGGGGTAAACCCGAAGGCCTATTTGACCGATACCTCATATAGATTTATCTCTGACAGGGAGGCAATCGTCCTATAACTCAGGAGGTGAGGTAAAGATCCAATTTGCCCTTATGGCCGGAGTCGAGAGGCTTTTCGGCTGGGCGGGAGTGAGCTATCGCATTTGACATTACTATAAAAGAATATCTGAAAGAGATCGACGCCGCATCACTGCTGACAAAGGAACAGGAACGCACCTTAGGCAGGCTGATCGTTAAGGAAAATGACCAGCGGGCAAGGGAACAATTGGTACGAAGCAATCTCAGGCTGGTCGTCAACATAGCAAAGAAATATGGCGACCGGGGAATGAGTCTCGGTGACTTGATTGAAGAGGGCAATCTCGGACTGATAAGAGCCGTCGATTACTTTGATCCTGAGCGGGGCGTTCGTTTCAGCACGTATGCGGCATGGTGGATAAAACAAAGCATCAAGCGGGCATTGTTGGAAAACGTTCAGCCGGTGCATATTCCCACCTATATGGTCGCCTTGATAAATCAGTGGCGGCATACGATTTCGGAGCTGGAAAGCACGCTCGGCAGGACGCCAAAAGTCGAAGAAATGGCCGAAATTATGCAAGTGCCGCTGCGGAAGGCAAAAGTTATACATCGTATCGTCGAGGTTCTCAGTTCTACAGGGGAATCCTGCGGCAGCGATGAGACGGATGAGGATCAGATGCTCGAGGCGATTTTGGAGGATCCAAGCGGCGGCAGGCCGGAAGACGCGTTAATTGCCGTCGAGGAAAAGCTGAAAGCTTTGAGATTGCTCAACGAAATCGACCCGAGAGAAGCGGATGTCTTGAGATTGCATTACGGGCTCGATGGAAAAAAGCCGATGTCGCTCAAGGAGATCGGCAAACAAATGGGACTAACACGAGAGAGGATTCGGCAGATTCGGCGTGATGCGCTTACCAATCTTTTTGAATACATGAACGAAGAATAGTCTCGAATATCATCTCGAATAAAACTTGCATTTCTTCTGTAATTGATTAACAATAGGCAATTGTAGGGTGTGCACTGCACACCATCATCGCCTTTGACAGAAACCATGGAAGGCAAGCAAATGAAGGACGAAGGGATTGACCTGAAAAAATATATTCGCAGCATTCCCGACTGGCCGAAAGAGGGGATTTTATTTCGTGACATCACGCCGTTATTATTAAATCCAAAGGCTTTTGCAGCAGCAATAGATGCAATGTGCGCCGATTTTATAGAGATGGGCATCGAATATGTCGCCGCCGTGGAGGCCAGAGGCTTTATATTTGGGGCCGCAGTGGCAGAAAAGCTCGGCGCCGGCTTTGTGCCCATACGCAAAAAAGGCAAGCTGCCTTGGCAGACCGAGAGTGTCAGCTACGATCTGGAGTATGGCACGGATACTTTGGAAGTACATAGCGATGCTGTAGAGAGCGGCGGGATAGTTTTAATGGTAGACGATCTGTTGGCTACGGGCGGGACAATGTCTGCGGCCTGCGAACTCATTGAGAAAATAGGAGGAACAGTTGCAGGCATCGCATTTCTTATAGAGCTTGCGGGTCTGCAGGGCAGAGAAAAAATAGCCGATTACAAGGTGGCATCTATTATTTCATACGAGTGAGCTTCACTTACTACCGCTGAAAGGAGAGCGAATAGTGACAATGAGTAATGACGGCGGAGAAAGGATAATCCGCCGGGGACCTTACCCGGAACTGACACTGACGGCGGTTCTCGTGGGTTACGGATTGGGAATTCTCATCGCACTGAGCATCGGCTACGCCAGCCTGGTCCTTGGTTTTTCCATCGAAGGCTCGGAGGTGGCCGCGATCCTGGGATTCGGGATCCTTCGAGGCATCATGCGGCGCAGCAGCATCGTCGAGAACAACATCAACCAGACCATCGCCAGTTCGGTCAACGGCGCCTCGGCCGGCATGATGTTTACGGTGCCGGCCCTGTTCATTTTAGGCGAAACCGAATTCAACGCCGTGCTGATGGTTTTCTCGTGCATCGCCGGCGGCATCCTCGGTATCGCATTTATCATCCCGCTCCGCAAGCAGATGATCGACTACGAGCGGCTCGCCTATCCGGGCGGTGTCGCCGTGGCGACGATTCTAAAATCCCCCGGCGCCGGTGTCCACAAAGCCATACTGCTGCTGTCCGGCCTGACGCTGAGCGGTGTTGTTTACTTCTTCAGTCAGTACATGGCGCAGATAAAAGGAATCTCCGCTTTCGAGAACTGTAACCTGGGCGGGCTGATAGGCTTGCCGGAATACATGAACGGTATCTGGTATATCTCCCTGATGACGGTGGGCGTCGGCTTCATTTCAGGCAGGGGCGGCTTCTCCTTTGTCATCGGAGGTTTCGTCTGCTACTGGATTTTAGCTCCTTGCCTGGCCGGAATGAATCTCTTGCCCTCGGCTGAGGCCCTTCAGGGACTCGAAATGAGCATGCCGGGATATTTGCGTTTGACTTTGTTCAGGCCGGCCGGTATCGGCATGTTGATTGGAGGCGCCCTGACCGGTATTGTGCTGGCGCTGCCGCTGATTGTCAGCGCCGTTCGCAGCATGCAAAGCGCTGCGAAGATGAAGACAGCTATCTCGAAAGACGAAATGCCGATTCGCCTGCTCTACGTTGGAATCGCAGGTGCTACTATTCTGCTGTTCGTGATTGCCGTTAGCTCTGTCGAGGACATGGGTCTGTTTCGCGGGGCCCTGATGGCCCTGCTCGGCACCCTTTGGATATGGGTTGCCGGCGTGATCCTCTCGGAATGTATCGGCCGGACAAACTGGTCGCCGCTTAGCGGAATGACGCTGATCGCGGTCACTATCCTGATTGTTATTTGCAGCGGATTGCCCGACTCTGCGGCCACGATTGCCTCGGTCATGGTCGGGGCTGCCGCATGTGTCGCAATGGCCCAGGCGTGCGATCTGATGCTCGACCTCAAGACCGGCTATCTGGTAGGCGCCTCACCGAAAAAGCAGCAGATCGGGCAATTTCTCGCCACGTGGCTGGGGCCTGTTGTAATCATCTGTCTTATTTTCGTGCTCCACAAAGCATACGGATTGGGCAGCGACCGGCTACCAGCGCCTCAGGGCCAGGCGCTTGCCAGCACGATAAAGGGAATTCTGGGCGGCGACGTGCCGCTTGAAAAATACATCGCCGGCGCCGGTCTCGGCGCCTTGCTGAGTGCAAGCGGCATCGGCGGACTTGGCATCCTGGTCGGTCTCGGCTTTTATCTGCCGTTCAGTATTGTACTGACCTACAGCATCGGAATGGCGATCCGGATGCTCTTAGACCGGATAAAGGGGCCCCAGTTCAGCGAAGAGGTGGGGATTCCCGTGGCGGCCGGCCTGATCGTCGGGGAAGCCCTCGTCGGTGTCGGCTTCGCTTTGTACTTTATTATCGCCGGGGCAATGGGCGGATAGGAAGAAATCATGATGAAAAAACTCGGATACCTGATGATAATTCTTGGCTTCCTTGCCGGAGCTCTCACGGCGGTTGTGGACAAAGAACAAATCCGCTGGGACCACTTTGCTCTTGCCTTTATCCTCGGCGCCGCAGGCGTCGCATTTGTTCGGATCAGTGACAGGCGGGAAAGCCGGCAGGAAGGAAAACTCGCCTCCAATATGCAGTCAGTCGAAGCCAGCCTCGATCGAATTGTCAAGAACATGACCGGTCTCAACGCCGAGAAGGCTTCTATCAATACTTATGATGTTCGCCACCGGATCGACGAGCTTTTTACCGACGATTTGAACACGTTTGTCGAGGCCCGGGAGAGCATCGTACACACACACAGCCTGAACGATTATGCCGACGTGATGACTTCCTTCGCGGCGGGCGAACGGTATCTGAACCGCGTCTGGTCGGCATCGGTGGATGGATATATCGACGAGGTCAATGCCTATCTCGACAAGGCCCAGGAACAATTCGTCGAGAGCCTTGAGAAAATTCGCCGGCTAAAAACAAATCCCGATTTACAAACCTCAACTTTTTCCTAACCACTGGAGGAGTAATTATGAAATGTTTCTTTAAATCGCAGACAGCCTTCGTAGTACCTTTGGTAGTAGTTTTTGCCGTATCATCTCTTTTTGCCGGCGAAGGTGCATTGACAACCGAAGTCATCGACAAGATTCATTCATCTTTTGAAATGGATACTCATACCAGGGCTATGTACAACTCCATCACGAACAATGATATTAGCAGCCTTGCCCTGAATCGCGAAGTATTGCGCCGGCACAATGAAATCTTCAGCCATAAAATCGAAACAAAAGGCATCACCAATCAGAAAAAAAGCGGCCGATGCTGGCTCTTCGCAGGGTTGAACATCCTGCGACCAAAAGTAATCGAAAACAACAATCTCGAAAGCTTCGAGTTCTCGCAGAACTATCTGGCGTTTTGGGACAAGCTCGAAAAGGCCAACTGTTTTCTCGAACACATTATCGAATTCAGAGACCGTGACATTCTCGACCGGGAGATGGAGTTCATCCTTCGCAAGCCCATTCCCGACGGCGGTTACTGGGAAAACGTTGTCAACTTAGTGGAAAAATACGGCGTTGTCCCCAAAGATATTATGCCGGAAACCAACAGTTCCGGCAATACGTCTTTGATGAACGTGCTTGTGAGCCGAAAGCTACGGGCCGGTGCGGTTAAGCTGCGCGAGATGCACGAGGAGAATAAACCGGTCGAAAAGCTCCGCGCCAAAAAGACCGAAATGCTCGCTGAAGTCTATAAAATGCTCGTGATGAACCTCGGCGAGCCGCCCAGTGAATTCCAATGGCGTTTCGAGGACGCCAATTCCGTTGTAAGCGAACTGACGACATATACGCCCAAGAGCTTTTACGAAGAATTCGTCGGTGTCGATTTACGAGAATATGTGGACATCTTCAACGACCCTTCGAAGCCGTACGGTAAGCATTATCAAATCGCCCTTACGAGAAACCTGTACGATGGCGACGATGCTCACTTCGCGAACGTCGAAATGCGGACGCTAAAAGACATCGCCGTCAAGGCCGTGCTTGCCGACGAACCCATCTGGTTCGCCTGTGATGTCGGCAAAGACCAAAGCAGAGAGCACGGTATCATGGCCATGGAGATGTTCGACTACGATTCGATTTACGGGACCGACATGGCTATGACCAAGGCCCAGCGTTCACTGTTTCGCGAGAGTGTTCCGAACCACGCAATGGTCTTCATCGGCGTCGATATGCAAAAAAATAAACCTACGAAGTGGCTTGTTGAAAACAGTTGGGGAGATGAAAAGGGCAGCGAGGGCCTTTGGACCCTCTACGATTCCTGGTTCGACACCTATGTCTACAGCATCATCGTTAAGAAAGAGTATGTCCCCGATGAGGTGCTGAAGATATTCGAGCAGCCGGCGATAAAACGCCCGGTCTGGGATCCCGTGTACTCATTCGTGCGATAAGCACCGTCTCGGCCGCCTGTCGTTTTATACGCCGGATTTCTCTCTATTCCCGCGGGCTGTCCGATACAACCAATATGCCACGCCAACCAGCAGCAGGGCGCCGATCCAGCCGCCGAAGGGCATGGTCTTGCCCCAGTAGTGCCTGATGATCGGCAGATCGACTTCGTATTGTTTGAGGATCACGATGGGAATCGCAAGGAGGATGCCCGTAAGGGCTTCGCCCGTTATAAGGCCCGAGGCGAACAGCAGGCCGCTGCGACTGGATTTCTCGATCTTTTCACGGGCCGTGTTTCGTCGCTTATGGAAGCCTTTGACCGCCCAATGGATAATCCCGCCGGCGAAGATCGGCACGGACAGTTCCAGCGGCAGATAGAAACCGATAGCTACCGCAAGCACGGGCGTACGGAACGAGCTTTTCCGGGCTTCCAGAAAAAGATCCAGTACGATGATCCCCGCGGCGACACCCATTCCGATGAAGGCGAACGCCCAGGGCATATTGCCCTTGAAGACACCCTGTGCCACCGAGGCCATAAGATTTGCCTGGACCGCCGAGAGCGCATCGGGACCGGCGCCCTCCTGACCTTTGAAGCCGTATGCTTCGTGCAAGAGCATGAGAACCGGCGCGATGACGATTGCTGCTGAGAGTGTCCCGACGATCTGCATGACCTGCTGCTTCCAGGGTGTTGCCCCGACAATCCTTCCCGCCTTGAGGTCCTGCATGTTGTCACCGGCGATAGCCGCAGCGCAGCAGACCACGCTGCCAATGACGATCGCCGCCGCCGGGCCGCCTTCGGCGCCCTTGCCCATGAGCAGGAGCAACAGAAGAGACGACACCACGATCGTGGCGATGGTAATGCCGGAGATGGGGTTGTTCGATGAGCCGACCAGTCCCGCCATATAACCGGCCACCGCCGAGAACAAGAATCCTGCAATGAGCATCACAACCGCCATGGGCAGTGAGATAGAGATATCCCCAACGAAGGTTTGGTAAACAAGGAACAGCGGGACAATCGAGCCGACTATCAGCACCAACACCCATTTCATGGGTATATCTTTCTCCGTTCGCTCGATTTGATTCTGATTCTGGCCGATTGTGCGATACGCTTTGAGGCCGCTTTTTACGCCGCTCAGCAGCGAGTTGCGCATCTTGAAGATCGTCCACAGCCCACCGATCAGCATTGCTCCGACTCCAACATATCGGGTCCGTTTCGACCATATCCGATAGGCGTATTCTGTTGCTTCAACAGGTTGGCCCAGTTTTGTATCAACGTCTTCGTTATGTTTGTTCGCTTCGGCGATCTCCTCTGCCGAGGCGTCCTCGGTGGGAGTTTTGTATTCCAGTGTGAAGACATTCCAGGCGTTGGGGTCGGCAACTTCACTCTTGAGCTGGTGTGCTGGCCATTCGTCTTGGGCAGCCACGACCGGGATGGCAGCATACCAGTTTGCAACACCGCCCAGGAAGATCAGCACGGCGATGTTCAATCCTACGATGTAGCCTACCGACAGCAGGGCCGGGCTTAGGTTCGAGCCGCCGTAAATAAGCGTTCTGCCGAGCCCTCTGCCACCCTCGATGACTTCGGGCCACAGCCCGACGCCTTTTGCGCAGACTTTGAACAGCGAGCCAACGATCGAGGCCGTAATGATAGTCCGGATTCCTTTGCCTCCCTCCTGGCCCGTTTCGAGAACCTCAGCGGTCGCGATGCCCTCGGGGAACTGCAAGTCGCCCTCGACGATGAGAGAGCGTCGAAGCGGGATAGTAAACAGCACGCCTAACAAGCCGCCGAAAGCAGCTATGACTGTGATCCACCAGAAGTTGTTGCCGCCGAAGCCGTCCCAATAACCCATGATTACCAGTGCCGGAAGCGTAAATATAACGCCTGCGGCCAACGATTCTCCCGCCGAGGCCGCCGTCTGTACGATATTGTTCTCCAGGATGTTGCTCTTTCGAAACAATCGTAATACGCCCATCGAGATAACTGCCGCCGGTATCGATGCCGAGACCGTCATCCCGGCAAACAATCCCAAATAAGCGTTTGCTGCCGCTAAGATCATCGAAAGCAATACACCCAAAACAAGTGCTTTGACCGTAATTTCAGGTAATGATCGTCCTTGTGAATTCATAGCTCACCTATTCCATATAGTAGGAAAATAGCAATTGTCGACGCGTACCAGAGAACTCCCGCTGTCATTTTACAAACTGGGTGACAAAGTATTTCGGCGTCAGCGGCTCGCCTGTCGCTCGTTCGATCATTTCGTTCCAGTGATAGACAGCACCGACTTCGAAGATGTTTTTACGTAGAAAATCTCCAGCCTTTTTTTGACTGACATAACTGACATTCTTATCCGATTCGAGCTTTAGCACCTTATGAACTATATGATTATGCAGTTGAGAGGCCAGTAGTTCGCCTAACAAATAATTATGATAGTAACATGGATAAAGGGGCACATGAATCTTGGCGGCCCAATCCGGCTTGTCACGGCCCGGCGGCTTCTTCACAAATTGATACTTCTCGACCAACCGCCACCAGAGCGCGTTCAGATCCTGGTCGGGATTCGCATAAAGCTGCTTCTCGAAGTTATACATAACCATCGCCCAGCGGGCGAAAATGAGCTGCTTTAGCTGTGCGTATTTGTCACTGACTTTTTCAATCTCTAAGCGCTGCTGGTCCGACAAATCCAGCATCTGCTGCATCCAGGCGGGATGACGACTCAGGCGACCGAAAAACATCGCGACCGCTTCCGTTGTAAAAATATGTGCCGGCTCTCTGAGCAGATACGGCGTTTCCGGATTGTAGTATTTGAAGTAAACGCCGTGGCCCAATTCGTGCAGTATCACCTCCATCCAGTATTCGTTATTCTTGATATTGCACAGAGTGCGTACATCGCCTTGACGATCCATATCCTCACAGAAAGCGTGCGGATTCTTGCCTTCTCGCTCATACAGGTCGCTTTTGGCAAGGATGGATTCCACCGGTAGATCAATGCCGGCGTAGAACCTTGCCGCCAGCTCCTTGATGTTCTTGTCTTCGTAATAAGTGTCCAAATCCAGGTCGTACACCATCGGGGTTTCCTGAAAAAACGGATCGTGATAATGCCAGGGCATTAGCTCCGCAATTGCAACATCGTACTTAGCCGCCAATATACGATCCAGGTCGGCTTTTAATCTGGCAAAAGGCTCGTTGGTCAATTCGTAAAGTTCGTCGAATATCCGGTCCAGCTCTTTGACATCCTGCTCAACGGCTGTAAGAGAAAGAGTGTGGAAATTGTCGAATTTGAGATTCTGGGCCGCCTGGTTGCGCAGTTTGACCAGACGGATGACATCATCTGCTACTATTGCTCCGACCTGCTTGCCGGCCAGCCAGGCCCGCTTTCTCTTAATCGAATCTGTCTGTGTTTTCAGTATTTCCCTGATTTCGTTACTGGTTACTTCCTGCCCTTCGATTTTGCCGCGATGCGTACTGAAGGTCCTTTCGATCTCCGAGCTTAGATCAACAATTCGCTTGAGCAGCTCGGATTCTATCTGGTTCTCCAGGTAACGATTGTACAGCAAATCCGATTGCCGCGCCAAAATCGCATTGCTAACCTTTCCGGATTTTCTCACTTCCTCAAGAAATGCGAACTCCCGAGGGTTGCTGTAAATCTGGCGAATCTTCAGCGTCAGGTTGCTGGTTCTTTCATAATCTTCAGGCTTGCCGGTGGTTGCCGCGTTCCAGGAAGCAAGATTTCTTTCCTTCTGCAGCGGCCTGATTTTCTCCACGTGTGCCGTGATGAATCCTTCGAGTTCGCCTTGTCTTGTCTTAGTCGCGCAACCGAAAAGGAAAATGCCTGCTGTTAACATCATAATCAGGATCAATAGTGTTTTCATTGCTTCATACTCCTAATCTAATGTCACGTTGCCATTTTGTCACCAACACCTCTCTTAACGCAGGATGTTATCATGTCCGGCTTTCGAAATCAAGCAGGTTCTGGAATTGTTCGGATGCCATCTTGATCTATTTTTAAGGTTCCGGAATTTCTTCTTTGAATTCGGACGGCAACCCATGTACTATACGCGATTATGGCTAAAAACAAATACCTGACTGCACCGGTTCCATCGAAGAAGATGCCCGCCGGCATACCCTATATTCTCACCAACGAGGCCACGGAAAGGTTCGCCTTCTACGGGACACGATGTATTCTTGTATTTTTCATGACGCATCTTCTACGCAATATCAGCGGCCAGCTTGACCCGATGACCCCCGAGCAAAGCAAGACATGGTTCCATCTGTTCGTCTCGGCCGTCTATTTCATGCCTCTGCTCGGCGCCCTGATATCCGACATCTGGCTTGGCAAGTATAGAACTATCCTGTATTTTTCGGTGCTTTACTGTTTTGGCACTCTTGCCCTTGCGATGAATAACACGCGTCTCGGGTTGGGAGCCGGACTGATTCTAATTGCAGTCGGCTCCGGCGTCATAAAGCCCTGTGTGAGCGCAAATGTCGGCGATCAGTTCGGAAAAACCAACAAGCACCTGATAGGAAAAGTGTATAACTGGTTCTACTTCTCAGTTAATCTGGGCGCTTTCATCTCCAATCTACTGGTGCCTGAATTGCTTGACCGGTACGGGACCGGCGTTGCGTTCGGTGTTCCCTGCGCCTTCATGGCGCTGGCTACGATAGCCTTCTGGCTCGGACGCAGGAAATTTGTCCACATACCACGCGGCGGCATCGCATTCGTCAAGGAGTGCTTGAGCGGTGAAGGCATAAGAGCGATCGGCAAGCTGTGTATCGTGTATGTTTTTGTTGCGCCGTTTTGGGCTCTGTTCGATCAGATGGACTCGGCCTGGATGCTCCAGGCTGAGAAAATGAACCGCAACTGGCTGGGCCATGAGTGGCTGCCCACTCAGATAGTTGCCGTCAACCCACTGATGATATTGATCCTGATCCCTGTTTTCTCCTACGTCATATATCCGGCAATAAACAGGGTATTTCCGTTGACGGCGCTGCGCAAAATAGGTTTGGGTCTGTTTCTGGCCGCTTCGCCTTTCGTCATCTCGGCCCTAATTGAAACCGGAATTGTCGCTGGCGGCGCACCCAGCATCGGATGGATGGTTCTTGGATATTTGTTGCTCACCTCTGCTGAAATAATGGTTTCGATTACCTGCCTGGAGTTCTCATATACTCAGGCTCCGAAGAGAATGAAGTCGTTCATTATGGCAGTCTTTCTTCTGTCAATTTCGCTCGGAAATGCCTTCACCGCAGTTGTCAATATTTTCATTCAAAACGAAGACGGCACGAACAAGCTGCCGGGAGCCAGCTACTACTGGTTCTTTACAATCGTGATGCTGGCCACAGCGG
>CBDVBU010000077.1:0-11132 GCA_965372295.1 uncultured Phycisphaerae bacterium | reverse complement strand
CGTGGCATGATGGGCTTGGCTACGGCGCGCCGGGAACCGATCCGTACTTTGCCGGCAATGGCACCGGAGCGGCTGTCGGTGACGAAACCACTGCTTCCTATACCGAGGAGACAATAGTACATGGTGGTAGAAAGTCAATGCCTTTGGCCTATGACAACAATAAGCAGGGCTACTCCAAGTATTCAGAAACTGAAATGACACTGACTGCCCCGCGTGACTGGACAGAGGAAGGCGTTGCGGAATTGTCGCTGTGGTTCAGAGGCATAGCCAGCAACGCTGCCGAGACGCTTTATGTAGCGGTTTCAAACAGTGCCGGAGCGCCTGCTGTGGTAGTCCACGATGATCCGGACGCAGCAATGATCGACACCTGGACAGAGTGGGTCATCCCGCTTCAGGCCTTTGCCGATCAGGGCATAGTCCTGACTAACGTTGACAGGATTGCGATCGGCCTGGGGACCCAGGGCAACATGACAATCCCCGGTGGTTCGGGTAAGATGTTCTTTGATGATATCCGGCTGTACAGGCCGAGAGAAGCTGCCGAAGAATAAACGCCGTTCTTCCCGGAATCGGAATTTGCATTAGTTCGGGGCTTATACGGGCTTCTTAAGAAAACCGGCGGTGGATTCCATAATACGGGCCCGAAGCCGCTTGCTCTGCTTCTTAACGTTTTGGGTCCGGAGGTCATGGAGGTTGGCCATGCAGAATCTGCAGCCGATCGTGTTGACGTGGAAATCGACGTACTCGTGCCATTTATTGTCAAGAGTGCCAAGAAGATACGCCCCGATTGTGCTTCGTTTAGGACAACTGAACCTTTGTAATTTCCAGACGTCCGTCATGAGGTTTTCGAAATCTTCCGATGAAGGCCCGACAGGGATGCGGGACGCCTCGATGCGTTTTCGAATCTGTTTGAGGCTGCGGTGTTTGATCAGGGCGATGGTCTTTTCTTTCAAATCCATGATTTTGGCAATATCCTTGTTGGAAAGATGGCAGTAGAACAACAGCTCCGTAATCTGCAGATCGCGGAAGTTCAGCGAGCTTTTGAATCCATCGACCAGTTCGGACAAGGCCTCAGTAAGTGTATGTTTTTGCAGTTCGTATTTTTCATCGGCCCTGACATACCAACTCGCGGTCTGAGCCGGGCCGGCTACATCTGCAAACGGATCCAGCACCTTATCATCGCTTTGAGATTCGTACGTATCCTGAATCAGACAGACGTGCTCCGATTTCCGGCTGCGATAAGTGTCGATAATCTTGCGTCTAAGCAGTGCGAAGAGATATGTTTCGAGGGCACAATCACCTCGATAATTTTGCAGGCTCTTTACAAAAGCGATGAATGTTTCCTGGACGGCGTCTTCGGCGTCGGCGGACTGATGAAGTTTGGCCTGGGCAAAACTCAACAATCGGCCCCTATAGCGGTCGACAAACTCCGACCATGCCTGTGTGTTGCCCCGGCGTATCTTGTCTAACAGATACTGCTCTGCCTTTGTGACTCTGTTCATAGTTGTTTTGAAGCCATAAGCCCCCGCCTTGCGGGAACAAAAGCCATATTATAGAAAACCTTAGCTATACGAGAAGAAAAATTATCACAACGAAGGCAAAAACGATCCCTGCAACTCGCAAAGACCACACGTAGTAGCCTTTCGTTGCAGCATTGAGAAAAACATAAACTACAGTTATCAGTACAACGAGCCCAACTATGGAAAAGAACATTCTCGCAAAGCTTGTTTTCCTGGCTCGTGCAATAACGGCTTTTCGCCGGGCCAAATTTTTAAGTTTCTCAGCAGAAATATCTACCAGCAGCGCCTGTCTCCAAATCTTTCCCGCCGCTCCTTCGAAACTCTGCACAAATCGATCCAAGATGAAATTTCCATCGAGGATATCGTTAGAATTCACCGGCCGAGCAAAAGAAA
This sequence comes from uncultured Phycisphaerae bacterium, assembly GCA_965372295.1. Taxonomy (GTDB): domain Bacteria; phylum Planctomycetota; class Phycisphaerae; order Sedimentisphaerales; family Anaerobacaceae; genus JAFGPJ01. The sequence continues at coordinate 9,222 of CBDVBU010000077.1, read as the reverse complement.
CCGGAACTCCGGATAATCGTTGCGAGGCCCGGCCAAGCATATGAGCAACCTGAGTACATGCATTTTGGACGGCCTGTTGGTTGGCTTCGGCTTCGGTCATGCAGCTTTCTGCCGATTTGGCGATTATAAATCGACCGTCCAGCCTTCTATTCATCAGGAAGCCGGACAGATTCTCAACCCAGGGTTTGTCCACAAACTCGGCTTTCATACTTGCCTGCTTGTCGGCGGCAAGAACGCTTGCCCGGATTGTGCCGCTGGCAATCTCGTTCTCTGATCCGCTCAACCAAGGGGCCGGATGAGTCCGAACATTCACGAGATCTATGCGAATACCGACCTCGTCCGGCTGCACTGCTACCGTTTCGGGAGCTATAGTCCAGTTAGCATCAGGAAATGTTTTGGCTATTGCCCTTCCAAACTCCTCGATAAGCCCTCGCTCGTGAGCACCCTGGAACAGGATGATACCGCCCGGCGAAGTCTGTCCAAAGACCTGCCGGACCGATTCGCCGATATGCAGGCCGAGGGAACGCACAGCAGAAAGTTTGGAAGAATATATATTCGCTTCAAACTCATCTTCGATACCCGGCAGCCAAATGGCGGTTGTCGTCTCTTGCGATGGAGGTAACGTTGATCCCATGGAGATTTCCGTGTGATGACTTACGTAGCGCTTCGCTGGAATTAAAATAAATAATGGAACAATCAGCAGAAGCAATCCCAAAGCCATGACCACAGCCATCCCGGGTCGTTTAGAGCAGAGCTTTATGAAAAGAACTATTAAAGCGATCACGGCTAATAAAAGCAGAATCAACGCCGGGAGCATTATGAATATTCCAAATATGCCCATCAACTTACTCCTTGATTAGGTGCTGGGGTTAATATCATTTGTCTGTTGCGGGCAGGCCACGCCAGCACCACAATGGACATTAGAAAGAGAACTCCGGCAAAGGCTGCTTGCTCATTGTGAGTTGATCTGAGCAGTTTATCGAAGGCAGGCCCGATCTGCTGAGAATTTAGCATGTTGACAACATCCTGGAAGTAGAAGCCAGACATCGCATCCGAGAAAACAAGAAGAACACAAAAGAACGCTATTAGCCCTAATACGGCCCGGAACATATGGCGTGCTCCAAGATGTCGGCGGCCTATGATGGTAAAAATCCCAGCAAGCAGCAGCAAAATGACGACCAAGATCGTACCCAAGCGCATAACTAATTCAGGCCACTCCGAATAGCCGAAGAACTGCTCCAATACTGGAGCCAGTTTGGGATCGGGCAATCCGGCAGCCACGAAGTGGGGAAGTTGCAATCCCACAGCCAAACCCGCTACGATTGCCGCAAAGGTCAGGATAAAGCCGATGCCGGAAAATAGAAAGGCAAGCGGATGAAACGGTTCATAAATGACTGTCGTCGTTGGAGCAGCAAGAGCGGACCTCGCTGGAGAATCCTCTGGTGGCACGGCCATCTTGGCCGTGTTTTCACGGGCTGGAAGCCCGTGCCACTGACCGGCAGGCTTGACAGTGGGTGTTTTGGCACTCAACTCTTCCTTATCATGCCAGATTACCAATGGCAAATCATAACGATCCTTAAATTGGCCAACAATAATCATAATCACATCGATGAGCTGTCCGATTCCAAAAAGTCCGCCTGTCAGGAACCACAGGATGCCTGTCCCGATCTTTCCGACGTAGAATCGTTGCAGGCCGCAGATTCCAAATAAACTTCCCGCCGACAATATCAGCGCCCAGAGGCGTTTGAAAGACGAGACGCCGGCAGGCGCCTTTGAGGACGAGATTGCGGGCTGCTTTGAAGGGGCTGCCTGAGACCCGGCAGGCTTGGATACACTGCCAACAAACAAGCTGGCCGGCAGGATGCCAACTATAAAAAATGCAACAGAAGGTAAGATTATCATCATTAGAAGGAATAAGAACAGCGCATAATCTACGTTGAGGCACCCTATACAGATGGACGAAGCAACCACGGTGAGCACACAGATAAGCAGTATGCCCGGTTTGATAATGTAACGATACCAGCCATTGAATCTACCGCGGCAAGCCCCTATGAAGCAGAACAACGATAGTATGAGGCTATCGACTCCAAATGAAAGGCTAATTGCGAAACGGTTCCCGCGTAATGCGGTTCCCGCCCAGATCACAAGAAACAGACCGATACCCAGAGTCACAAAGAAACCAACCAGCCAGAGGACACGTACGAACGGTGGCACTGGGCGGCCGACAATTTTACCGCTATCAGGCTGTGTTTCTTTCTTTTTCTGCTGGGCGGCTTGCCTGGCCTGCATTTCGGCCGCCTGCTTAGATTGTGCCGTGCTGCCAAATGTGCTGTACGCCTGAAGCACCAGAGATGTCCCTGCCAGAACCGAGGCGATCATAATGGCATCTTGCCCGAATATTGAAGCGCTTATTGCACCCAGCAAACCAATCCATACGGCCGAGCCAAGTGAAAGGCGCTTGGATCGCTGCGGAGAGCTGATACGACGCCAATCCACGAGCAACATGGGTATCGCCAGCGACAACCATAGATTCATTCCCTGGGAAGGCATTCTTCCCATGCTCGGGAAGTGGCCTACCATACCAACAAATCCGGCCACAATCGAAGTCAACAGCGCCGCTAAACCACACGTGACTAACTTGGATATCCACTGTGATTCAGGCTCTATATTCACGAACCAACGTCGATGAGAGAAAAGAATTGTCTTGGAACAGACGGCAATCATCGCGAATACTGCAACCGCCATTGGGACAAATCCGCGATTCTGCGGTCCATGCAGCAGACTGGCTCCAACCGCAATAAAAGCCATAGTCACAAAAGCAAGCGTACGCCGCTGGCGAGGATCGACAGGATCAGTAATCCCCGGGATACGCACCTTTGAGCCTAACAACTTACCAGCCTCGGCATCGACCCTGTCGGCAACCTTTTGACCCATAGCATCGGCCTGCCGGGCAAAACGCTGCGCCGTATCCGTGAGTTGCTTGCCCACCTCCCTGGTTGGCTCAGCAGCCACCTCGGCTTTTGGTTTTTCGGCACGAGGCCGTTCGACGATATTCGCTTTGGCGGCGACACGCTCGGCAACTACCGAAAGTTCGTCCGGCGAGAAATGAGATACACTGTCTCTGATATTCTCCGAACCGAAGAGGTCCTCGACCATCTCCTGGACGGTCTGGTAGCGATCGGCAGGATCTTTGGCTAAAGCTTTTTTGATGACGTGCGCAAACGGCTCTTCGATATTGTTAATCTCGGGTGTTGCGGTCATATGTTTCATCAGGATCTCGGCGGGGCTGGAGCCCATGAAGGGAACATCTCCGGTCAACATCTCATAGAGCAGCACGCCAAGTGCGTAAATGTCTATACCGCAGTTATAGTTGCCGGCGCCGATTTCCGGCGCCATGTAGTGAACGGTTCCGACGGTAATCGTATGCCCACTGTGACGACTGGCGCTGATGGCTTTGGCAAGCCCATAGTCACCGACTTTGACGTAGCCGTTTTCATAAAATATATTGCTGGGCTTCAGGTCACGATGGACGATGCCGCACTCATGCAGATAGGACAGGCTCTTGGCGATTTCACGCAGGAAGAATGCTGCTTTTTGCACACCGAGACCGTGGGGTGATTCCGTAAGCAAATCGCGCAGCGAAGGCCCCGATACATACTCCATGATGACAAAAGGCTCGTTCCGGTCGTTGTACTTGACGTCAAAGATCGTAACCAGATGGGGGCTTTTGAGGTTCATGCAGTGGCTGATGCCTCTAAGCTCTATCTGCTCGTAGTTCTGGACCGCCTTGATGGCCACCTCTCGACCGCTGTCGCTGACAGCATAGTACACCTCACCAAATCCCCCGCGACCTGCGGCCCTCTGGATAGTGTATCCTTCAAGGGGTCGATCACCGTGTTGATATTGATACTTTTGCATTTTGCTTCTGCCGTACTATGCCTCTCGTCTTGCAGGCATTTAATTTAATCCTTTAGTTCCGTTAATACCAGCGAAATCTGGCCTATTCTAATCTGTTTATCGATAGGAAGACCGGCCGTCGAACTGACTTGCTTGTCTTCTACCAGTATCTTATCTTTAGCCCTGCAGAGCAACCGTCCATTTTGAGTAAACAGAGCAATGGTCTCATCAAGAGAATCCGCAAGGATATGACTGCCTTCCGTTGGTCCGATCAGAATGTCACGATCCATTAGAATGATCCGGCGAACGTCCGCCCTGCCTAATCGTGAACTTGACAGACTTAAAGTCGCGGTTGTGCTCGCCGGATTAGGAATATTGAACTTCATCCCGCACCTCGGCGACAAATTGATACGGTCCGCATCAACAAGCAGCTTATTGGTCGTCGTTGCGTCGTTCACCCGGACGGGAGTGGATGACCTGATGAAATAATCATCTTCCGACCGCTCAATCGTTACCGCCGGCAGGTTCGGATCCACCATCAAACCCACGGTCGGCCTAGCTGAAGAGCTTATCGGCCCCACCGTGATACTCGCATCCCGAAGAACATAGAAGCTGCCGATTCCGTCTATTTGCAGCACAAACTTGGACGGGAGCGACTCGTGTCGAGGGCGTCCCGCCCTCGAATCGCGGGCATTCTGCCCGCGACACACTTCGTTAACACCCCGGCTTTTGTTATCCGTCTGTTGTATTCTGTCTTCCATATCCTGTCTTCTCGTGATATCCAATCCAAGAGGACTTGCCGCCAATTCATCCAGCAGCTCGGCTGCCTGCTGGCTCTGTTCGGTAACAGTGCCCAGCCACTGCGCCGAGGGGCAAGTCAATTTAACCTTGCGAAGCAGATTAATCGCCTCGCGTGGCCGACCTGCTGCGACGTACTCTGCCGCCCTACTACACTGGCTCAGTGCCGATCCCAGCTCGGATATTTCGCTGCATCCGTCGGCAATCGGAGAAACGCTCTGCCACACCGAATGAGCGAGGTCGAGTCGACCGCTGTCAAAGTTCTCTTTGATCTGCCTGGCCGCCAGCGATCTGAGTTTAGAGATCAGTTCGACGACTTGTTCGTTTTGGCTGCCGGTAGCCCCGGTCTTGAGAACGAAATCGATCGCCGCATTCAGATCATTTCTCAGCAACGCTTTTTCCGCCTTTGTGACTGCTTCACTGGTATGCAGCCGTTCAATAGCCGCCTGCTGCAAAACGATACCCGCCTGACCGTTTTCATCGCCGGTATCTTTCAGTATCTCTTCGCCGGCCGAAATCCAGCCGTCCTGTATGTGTTGCCTTGCCTGGGCAACCTTGAACGAACGATGCCGGCTTCTTAGCCGTCTTTGTTCCATCTCGCTGCAGATTGCCGAACGCAGCTTCGCCACATCTGCCGTGTTGCCGGCCAGCTTCTCCGCTTTGTTGCAATCGGCCAGGGCAAGTTGTATCCGCTCTGCTTCGAGATTATCCTCGCCGCGTTTTGCAAAGGCACGAGCGAGCCGACCGATAAGCTTTTGACCGCGACGATGCTCCCTGATGTTTTTTGACTGGACGATGTCAAATGCTTCGTCCAATCGGCCATCGGCAATCGCACTTGCAGCTTGTTTTAGTCGTAGGATCAGCACTGTTTTACTCCCGGCTTTCACTGGCACGACAATTGAAGGTATATCGGCCTATTTTACTATTTTTCGTGTTAGTTTTCCAGTAGTTGTTCAGGTTGTTGCATCGGAGTGGCAGTACTTGCCAGTTTTGTGTGTCGATCTCTGGCCTGGAAATAGTCGTCCACCTGTGTCAATAAATCTTCTTCAACGACCGCATCGACAGGAATTGCCTGAACAAACTGGCTCTCGTGGGCCAATATGCGCTCGGCAACATCAAGACGTTTTTTGATCTGAGCGATGAGCTTTTCCGTCTGTGCGAGCTTGCTGTTGTCCACCTGGATATTCGATCCGACCGCCGCGGCTTTGACAAGTCTATGCTGACTTGCAAGCGACTCGATCTTATCTTTGAGCATCCTCTTGCGGCTGCGGGTTTGCTCCAACACCTGCATTGCTGCATGCAGGGAGTTCTCGCGGCTGACCAGGAGTCTTTTCTTGCCGGCCAGAACCAGCTCGCTCTCTTTGAATCGCTCGAATCGGTTCGCCAGGTCTTCCTTGACATAGCTGCGAGGGTATTCTCTGCCGGCGAAGCAATATTGGGCTTTTGGCTCTGCAAGGGCGCCACGCAGCTTTGCGATCCGCAGCTCCTCTTCCTTCGTAGAGTCCTTGCTCCTGGCAATATCGACATTCAGTGCCGCCACTTCCACTTCTTCCTGGGCAATCAGACGAACGTTGGCGTGCATCTCGGGAATGATTTCTTCCAGGAGATCACGGGCTCGTCTCAGTTCGAACTCAATAGGAACCGAGTCTTTTACCACGGTCCGCACCGATTTGGCCGAGCTGCGAACGTAGCTGACGACGTCTTTGCCGAAAAGCATACCGCCGACAAGGGAAACGCCTGCCACAACAATCACGCTTCTTTTTAACCATTTCATAATCATTTCATTGCTCCTAAATACTATTAACTTTACTTTAATTCTCGATTCCGGCCGCCATCGGGCCACATTTGGATTGTCGCAGTTGAACCGGTTTTATTTCAAAAAAAATGACGTTTAAGGAATCATGACTCTTGCAAAGGAAACCTGATAATGCATAGGCGGACCGAACATCGAATGCACCTGCGAATTATATGCAAGAACCGAAATTTTTACGATTTTGCTTGACGCCCGGAATAAGATCGTGCTATAATCAGATAATCATTGAACGAAGCAAACATGCAATTCAAAATTGAAAATTAAACAGCTTTTTTGCATTGGACTTTTAGTAGTCCAACTCAAACCGCCAGTTTCTGTATAAGGAGATGCACAAGAATCTGTGCCTTGTTCGCACAGGGATGAGTTCCATACAGATTCAGGCCGGCCTCAGTTGGACATATAGCAACGGAGGAGTCGGCAAAAATGGGTGTTGCAGAGTGGATAATAATCATGGTCATAGTATGGGCGTTCTGGTACTGCCGTCGAAAACCGAGCTAAGCTTTTCTTTGCGTATTTAATACGTGCACATATAAGAAAAACTGTACTTCGGCAGAGCAGAAAATCAGCGTATATATTGAGGGGGTATTAAAAGTAAGTGGCATTTCTACACTATTAAGCGTTCCGTAAGGTTGTCTTAACTAAAGTTCTCATCTCAGCCATAATATATTCCGGCAATTCCGACCAAACAACCTCGACATTAGCCAGATCATCGGGAGGGTTTTGGGCTTGATTTTTTGTCCATTTCTGTTATTTTGGCGCCAATTGGTTTTTAAGATTTCACAATATTTTTTCAGGACAAGGGATTTGCCGGCGGTGAAAATTAACCATTACAGAGGAATAATAATGAACAGGAAAGAAACCGGACTGACTTTGTATGCTGTGGTTTTAACCATAATATTATGCCTGACAACGAGCAGGATCGCCGCAGCGCAAGACTATCTATCACCGACAGCCGTGGTTGCAGACCCGCAACGTGAAACGCTTTATATAGCTCAGAACACTGCGAAACAGATTGCAGTCTTCGACACAAAAACGACGAAGGTAAAAACAACGATCGACGTACCCGCAGAGCCGACAGGTATTGCCCTGACCGGCGACGGAGCGTTTCTCTATGTCACCTGTGGCCGGCAGAAAGGAAGTGTCTGTGTCATAGATACCCAAACTGCCAAATTGCTTCGCACTATACCCGCCGGCCATACCCTCATAGCTCCCGTGCTAAGCCCGGACGGCAGGTTTCTATACGCATGCAACCGCTTCGATAACAATATCTCGGTGATAAGCACCGAGGAAGGCAAGCAGATCAAAAAAATCCACGCCCTGCGTGAGCCGGTCGCCGCCGATATTACCCCCGATGGTAAATGGCTCTACGTGGGCAACATGCTTCCATACGGCTCGGCGAGCGCCGACTCGGTCGCCTGCAACGTCTCGGTCATAAACGCCAAGACAATGGCCTTTGATATCGACATCGTTTTGCCGAACGGCAGCACGGGACTCCACGGCCTTATTGTCTCGCCGGACGGAAGATTTGTATTCGCCTCGCATATTCTCGCCCGGTACACTGTTCCAACGACCCAGTTAGAGCGGGGATGGATAAATACTAATGCTGTCAGCATAATTAACGCCGGAAGCAAAAGACTGATAGAAACGGTTCTTTTGGACGATGTAGATTCAGGCGCCGCGAATCCGTGGGGCCTTGCCTGCACGAGCGACTCGAAATATCTTTGCGTGACCCATGCCGGGACCCACGAGCTAAGCGTCATAGACATCGCCGCTATGCTCGAAAAAATCAACAGCTACAATGAACGTAACGGCAGACGAACCCAGAATGTTGGCGGCAGCTCCTATACATCATACGATTCCACGGGCCAAGCCCCCTCGAATATTCCCAACGAACTGAGCTTTCTTTACGGTATTCGACAGCGCATTAAGCTGCCGGGCAAAGGCCCGCGTGCACTAACCATCATCGGGGAGAAAGCTTATGTCGCCGAGTATTTCTCCGACAGCATAGCAATCGTGGACATAAGCACCGAATCGAGATTCAAGACGACATCTATAGCCCTTGGCCCAAAGACCGGTATGACAACCAGACGAAAGGGTCAAATGCTGTTCAACGACGCCCGGCTTTGTTTCCAGGGCTGGCAGAGCTGTGCCAGTTGTCATCCTTCCGACGCCCGCGCCGATGCCCTGAACTGGGACCTGCTCAATGACGGCCTGGGAAATCCGAAGAATACCAAGAGCATGCTGCTCGCACACGAAACGCCGCCGGCGATGATTACAGGAATCCGTGAAAATGCCGAGGTCGCCGTACGTTCCGGCATCAGGCATATCCAGTTTGCAGTGCGCCCGGAAGAAGAGGCCGCCGCAATCGACGAGTATCTCAAGAGCCTCAAACCGGCCCCCAGCCCTCATCTGGTTGACGGCAAACTCAGCGAATCGGCCGAGCGAGGGCAAAAGATATTCGACAAAGCAGATTGCGCTTCATGCCATACAGGACCGCTGCACACCGATTTGAAAACACACAACGTGGGTACAGGTGAATACCTGGATAAGGACCGTCGGTTCGACACGCCGACTCTGGTTGAAGTCTGGCGGACCGCACCATATCTATACGATGGACGGGCCACCACTATTGAAGAAATGCTGACGACGTACAATCCCGGCGACAAACACGGAGTGACATCAAACCTCACCGAAGCAGAGATAAAAGATTTGGC
>CBDVBU010000076.1:0-11160 GCA_965372295.1 uncultured Phycisphaerae bacterium | reverse complement strand
GGTGCGGAGTATGCCGGAATCGTTGGCCGCCGAGGCAGCGGTGTTAGGCTCGATGCTGATCGACCCGGAATGTATCGGGGAAGTCGTCGAACTGGTGGAGCGAGACGCCTTTTACCGAATCGAGCATCGCCACATATTCGAGGCGTTAATTACGCTTTATGAAAAAAACAAGGGTATTGGGATTGATGCTGTTCTGCTTCGCGATGAGCTTGTAAAAAGCGACCTTCTTGAAGAAATAGGGGGCGTCGAGTATCTCGCGAAGATTTTAGACTCTGTGCCTTCGTCGGCGAACGTCGCCTATTACGCGGGGGTCGTCAAAGACAAGATGCTGCTGCGTGAGCTTATTTCCACTGCAGGCGCGATCCTTGAGAACGCATACAACCAGAGCGGCGAACCCCACGAGGCGCTTGACGACGCCGAACAGAGGATATTTGCCATTACGGATAGAAACATCAGCGGTAGTGCCACGGCGTTAAAGGATTTGGTCGTTCGCTCTTTCGAGTTGATCGAGAGTCGCCAGGGTAGTCACGTCACAGGATTAAGCACCGGTTATTATGAGCTTGACGATTTGACCTGCGGCCTGCAAAACGGCGAGATGATTATCGTCGCCGGTCGGCCCAGCATGGGAAAAACCAGCCTCGCTTTAAATATCACAGAACATATCGGGCTTATTGAAAAGATCCCGATTGCGATATTCTCGTTGGAAATGGGCAGACAGCAACTGGCCGAGAGATTTCTGTGCAGCATCAGCGAAATCGACAGCCAGAAGGTCAGAAGAGGACTTCTGAACGATGAACATTACAAGAAGCTGGCCGATGCCTGCGCGGAACTGTCCGAAGCACCCATTTATATCGATGACACTTCGACGCTGACGCCGCTTGAGCTTCGCGCCAAGGCAAGACGGCTCAAGAGCCGCCACAATATACAATGTATCATGGTGGATTATTTGCAGTTAATGAATCTCGGCTCGGGACGGATCGAATCCCGCCAGCAGGAGATCACTACGATTTCAAGATATCTCAAAGCCTTAGCCAGGGAGCTGGATATTCCGGTTATGGTTCTGAGCCAGTTGAATCGGTCTCCGGAGGGTCGAGAGGGACACAGACCGAGAATGAGCGATCTGAGGGAGAGCGGCAGTATCGAGCAGGACGCAGATGTTGTGATGCTTCTGCACCGCGAAGATTATTACCATCGTGGACAGGAGGATTACGAGGAGGATAATACGGCTGAATTGATCATCGCCAAGCAGCGAAACGGGCCAACAGGAACCGTCAAACTAACTTTCAGGGAAAAAATTACGCGGTTCGAAAACGCCGCCCGGGTAGGAGAACAAGTGGCGCCATTTTAGAGACTGAGGGCAGTAATTCGTGCATGGTCTTTACATTCACGATACGCGAAACATGAGATACAAAATACGAAATATGATTTTAATTGTTCTTCTATTGACAGCGCTTCCGAATCCGGAAGTGATTCGTGCATCGACTCCGGGCCCCACGGAAAATAATAAGACAAATAATACTGCTTTAGACGGCGGCAACAAAGACGTTATTATATCAATCGAATTTGAGAACAATCGCAAATATAAAGACAAGACTTTGCGGAAGAAGCTGGACTTTGAAGTGGGCAACTACATCGATCCGATTTTGGCAGAGTCCGGCAGAAGAATCATCGCAGAATTTTACCGAAAAAAAGGTTTTCCATATATTGAAGTGGCGCTAAATAGAAAGAAGCTGTCCGAAGGCAAAGTCATCTACACCGTTTTCGAGGGCCTGCGGATGCAGATTAAATCCGTGAAGTTCAAGGGCAACCAGGCCATTAAGACAAGCGATCTTAAAAAAGCCATCAAGACCAAGACCAGGAGCTGGTTGCTCTGGCCGGTTTACTATACCAAGGAGAAAATCGCAGAAGATGTAGAAAAGCTGCGAACTCTTTATTACGAAAGGGGATTTCTGAATCACCGCATCGCCGTCCGGGGCCAGACTCACATCATATTCATCATCGAGGAAGGGCCACTCTATAAAGTCAGAAACGTCACGCTCAAAGGCAACTCTCACTTCGATAATGAAACGCTGCTGGCAAATCTAAAATTAGAAACCGGCCAAACCTATTATCAACGTAAAGCCCAGGCACATGCCAAGCGTATTCTCAAACTTTATCGCGAGGATGGGTATGTGGACGCAGAGGCCCGGCAGCATCTCAGATTTGTTCCGGAGGCAAACGTTGTGGACGTCGAATTCAAAATCGACGAGGGCAGGCAGTTCAGGATCGGTAAGATTGAAATCACAGGTAATGAACAGGTTCATGACAAGGTCATCCGGCGAATCCTGGATGAGTATGATTTTTCACCGGGCGAATTATACAACGCCAATATCGCTCCCAAACAGGGCGGCGGCCAATTGGAACGATATGTCCAAAGAATGACGATGTCCGAGGAAGCGATGATCAGACCAACCCAGCCAACCGAGGGAGCACCGGACCGCAGGGATGCTATAGTGGATATCAAGGAAGGCCTGACGGGCATGTGGAATCCGGGCGTCGCCGTGGGCAGCGATAGCGGTGTCGTCGGCCAGTTGATTTGGCAGCAACGTAATTTCGATATTCAGGATTGGCCCGAAAGCATCGAAGAGTTTATCACTATGCGGTCGTTCAAAGGCGCCGGCCAGAGCCTGAGAGTTGCGCTTGAGCCGGGAACCCATGTGAGCTACTATTCTGTAACATTTACGGAACCTTACTTTCAAGACAAACCGACATCACTCGATGTGGCCGGATCAAGCTACGAACGGTGGAGAGAAAGCCACGACGAAAAAAGGAAAAAAGGATATATCGGATTCGAGCAGCGGCTTAAGAACCGCTGGCGACCAAGTTTCGGCTTTAGAGTTGAGAACGTTGAGGTCGGCGACCTTGATTTCGATGCGCCCCAGGAAATCATCGATGTCAAAGGGCATAATCTTCTCGTGGGGGCAAGGCTTGGCATCGGCAGAGATATGAGGGATGATCGATATACGCCAAGCAATGGTTATCGCTTCGATGTCGGCTACGAACAGGTGACCGGTGAATATGACTTCGGAATAGTGAAAGGCAGCACCGTTGGATACAGAACGCTTTATGAGGACTTGCTCGAACGAAGAACCGTCTTGGCGCTGAAGCTGCTCGCTGCCACAACCGTATCCGAAGCGCCTCCTTTCGATAAGTTTTATGGCGGTGGTACGAGCACTTACGGCATAAGAGGTTTCGAGTATAGGGGCGTAAGCACAAGAGGTTTGCAAACAAACGTTATCAATCCGGTGCGAAAGGATCCGATAGGCAGTGACTGGATATTCCTGGCCAATACCGAGATAACCGTGCCCTTAATCGGCGAGAATATTGGTGCGTTGTTTTTCGTGGACAGCGGAACTATCGACACCGGCAGGTACCGCGCCTCGATTGGGGCAGGTATAGAAATATCGATACCTCAACTACTTGGCACACGCGTACCGATGAGGTTCGAGTTTGCAACGCCATTCATGAAAGACGAGGAAGACGAAACACAGGTCTTCAGTTTCTATATGGGAAGACTTTATTAAGATCGATTGTCAAACTGTCAATAAGAACTGAAATAGGGAAAGGGAAATTTTTATGAAGATCAAAACGGCAATTTTAGGTTGCTTGATGGGCGTGGTGGTTTTGTTATTGGTCCATGAATACAGCATGGCCCAGGTGAAAACTAATGACCAGGTCCTGCCGATCGGCATTGTCGATGTCAGGCGGGCATTGCGTGAATGTAAGGCAACAGAGAAGTACAAAGAAAGAACGAATGCCGAAAATAGTAAAATGGCTGCGGAGGAAGAGCAGCTCTCCAGAGAGATCCAGGCGCTGGCTGCCGGTCTCAGGGCCTTAAAACCGGGCAGCAGCGACCATCTGAAGCAGTATAAGGAGTACCTGCAAAAACAGAACGACCTCAAAACTATGCAGGAATTCAATCCCCAGCAGAAAGCATTAAAACACCAGCAATGGACACAAACACTCTACCAAGAAATCCTGCGTATCACCAAGGTGCTGGCCGCTGAAAAAGGGCTGCCTCTGGTCCTTGGGAGCGATGAACCTGAATTTCCTATTCAACGGTACGAGGAGCTTGCTATGACTCTCAGTACCCATAAAGTGTTGTACAGCAACGGATGCCTGGATCTAACGGATGAAGTCATCGCCGAACTGGATAAAGAAGAATCGAAATTCATCAATTAAATATATGATACACTTTGCTGTTTGATTTTGAATGAAACTGACAGTTGAACAATTAGCCAAGCGGCTCGGCGCCGAACTAATCGGTAATGCTAATGAAATCGGCAGGCGGATTACTGCTGTATCCTCGGTTAAGGCGGCAGGCAAAAGTGAAGTTACCTTCGTCGCAGATGACAAACATAAAGCCGCGCTCAGCCAGTCACATGCAGGCGCGGTTATTGTCTCGGCACGAATCGAAAGTTCAGACAAGCCACAATTGATCGTCAAAAATGTTAATGCCGCTCTCATAGAAACCTTGAGAATTTTCGCACCCGGACTCAAAGCCGCAACTGAAGGTATTGATCCGACCGCTAAAGTCGCCGGCAATGTTAAGATAGCCAAAGGCGTGTCTGTCGGTGCGAACGTGGTGATTGACGATGGGGTCGAAATCGGACAAAACAGCATCATCGGCAGCGGGTGTAAAATAGGTGAGAATTCAAAGCTGGGCGAGCATTCTCGTCTCGACAGCAACGTCGTCATTTACCACAACTGCTGCATAGGCAACAACGTCATCGTTCAGGCAAACAGCACAATCGGCTCGACCGGTTTCGGCTATTCATTTATCGACGGTGCCCACAGACTGATTCCGCATAACGGCGGCGTGATCATCGAAGACTTTGTCGAGATAGGAGCCAATTGCTGCATTGACAGGGCCAAGTTCGGAAATACAATCATCGGAGCCGGGACAAAGATTGATAACCTCGTACAAATCGCTCATAACGTCGTCACCGGCAAATGCTGCTTGATAGTGGCTCTGGCCGGCATTGCCGGCAGCAGCAAGCTTGGCGATGGTGTCGTATTAGGTGGTCAGGTCGGCGTGGCCGACAATATAGAAATAGGCGACGGCACGATGGTTGCCGCTCAGGCCGGCGTGATAAACAATGTGCCGGCCGGTCAGAAACTGGCCTGGACGCCGGCGATTAACAGAAAAGACGCATTGCGAACAGTCGGCTTGATCCTGCGTCTGCCAAAGATGGCGCATCAACTCAAGCAACTGAGCAAGAGGATAGAAAAACTTGAAGCTGCAGAAAACGATAAAAAGTGAAAGCAGAATTCGAGGACGCGGCCTGTTCGGTGGTAAGGAAGCTAAGGTTCTCTTCCGCCCTGCTCCTGCAGATTCCGGCATAACTTTCGTTCGGACTGATGCCCCCGAGCCAGTCCGGATTAGTGCCGTTGCGTCCAATCTTGCCGAGCGCAGTCGTCGCACAACAATCAAGAAAGGCTCCGTCAGCATAGAGACCATCGAGCACTGTCTGGCCACAGTGAACGCACTTGAGATCGACAACATAGTTGTTGAAGTGAACGGCCCGGAACTGCCGGCCATGGACTGCAGTTGTGCCGAGTATTTTAAGGTCCTCAAACGTACCGGCCTCGTCGAGCAAAACGTCCGCCGGAAAGAGTACGTAATCAGAAAGCCTATCACCGTCACCGCCGGTGATACGTGCATTTACGCACTTCCTTATTCTGATGACGGATTGAGCCTGACCTACGATCTTGATTACGGTGGGCACACCGGTATTGGCAGGCAAATTTTCAGTTGCCGGCTAACACCTGAGAGCTTCGAGAAGCATCTTGCACCGGCCCGGACATTCTTGCTTGAGGCAGAGGCAAAACAGTTTCAGGCCCGTGGTATAGGAACGCATGTCGGCCCACGCGATCTTCTGGTAATCAACTCAGATGGGCCAATCAAGAACAGTTACAGGTTTCCCAATGAGTGCGTCAGACATAAAATTGCTGATTTAGTGGGCGACCTGGCGCTTGTCGGCCGGGCTGTGAAAGGGAGAATTGTCGCCTACAAGAGCGGCCACGTCCTCAATCAGCAGCTCGTCAGGAAATTATACGAGGCGGCCCAGCAGCAGGAACGCATTGCCAAATTTGGCACCGATGCTCTTTTGGATATTCGGCAGATCGCCAAGATTCTGCCGCACAGATATCCGTTTTTGCTCGTGGACAAGGTTATCGAAATCGAAGGAGAGACACGAATCAAGGGCATTAAGAATGTCAGCTTTAACGAGCAATTCTTCCAGGGTCATTTTCCCGGCACGCCGATTATGCCCGGCGTTCTTATCGTTGAAGCAATGGCACAGGTCTCCGGTTTGTTATTCGCACAGCGACTCGAGCATACCGGCAAGCTTGCAGTGCTGTTGAGTATGGATCATGTAAAATTACGTAAATCTGTTGTCCCCGGCGACCAGCTTATTCTTATCGCCGAGACTATCAAACTGAGGAAAAGAACCGCACAGTGTCGGTGCAAAGCGATGGTCGGTGATACAGTAGTTGCCGAGGCACAGATCAAATTTATGCTCGTCGACGATGAAAAAGTATAGAAAAAGTTTTTAAAGAGGTAATATGTCTCAGATACATCCCAGTGCAGTAATCCATAAAGATGCCCAGTTGGACGACGATGTTATCATTGGGCCTAATTGTGTAATTCACAGCGGAGTCATGATCGGCTCCGGTACGATACTCGATGCCAATGTGGTGATAAACAAGAATGTCACGATCGGCCGGAGGAATCAATTTTTCCCGAATTGCGTACTTGGAAGCCGGCCACAGGTTCTGCGTTTGAAGCCGGATTCCGAGATCGGCGGGCTTGTAATAGGAGACGGAAACGTAATTCGCGAACAGGTTACCATCCATCCGGGTATTCAACCGGGCGATCTGACAACAATTGGGAATGATAATTTTATGATGGTCTGTACACACATCGGACACGACTGCACCGTGGAAGATAATACCGTGATGAGCAACCTCGTGCAGATTGGGGGACACTGCAAGATCGAAACGGGAGCTTGGTTCAGTGGTTTGGCCGCTTCACATCAGTTTGTGACGATCGGCAAGTGGTGCTATGTAGCCGGTTTAGCCGGAATTAATCGGGATATTCCGCCGTTCCTGACAGTCAGTGGACATTACCCACCGAAGATTCGAGGGGTGAACAAGCGAGGTCTGAGTCGAGCCGGCATGAGCGAAGAGCAGCAGCAACAAATATTCGAGGCGTATAAGAAGTTATATCGGCAGGAAGGCACGTTACTTGACAACGCAAAAGCTTTGGCAATGGAGGATGGGCTCGATGATAATATTCGAGCCATGATCGATGCGATAACCAAAAGCAGTGAGCACCAGTTCGGCAGGTACCGGGAGAAGTTTAGAAACGGCTGATAGTTCATCGACGAATAATTAACAACGAGAGCTGAACAATGAATGAATCTATACAAAATACGAAATTACGAACCGCCGTTATCGGCGCAGGCAAAATGGGGGCAATACATGCAAAGGTCTATAACCAATTGTCTCAGTGCGAACTTGTTGCCGTGGTCGATACCGATGCCGGCAAGGCTCAGCATCTGGCCGAACAATATCACTGTCTGGCCTCGACTGATTGCGCAGAGATCCTGGACAAGGTCGATGCCGTAACAATCGCGACTCCAACGGTGACACATCTGAAGTTAGCGAAGACCTTTATCAAGAAACAAATTGCAGTACTGATCGAAAAACCGCTGGCGGCCAATGTCAGAGAAGGCAGGAAGATCGTTGCCCTTGCAAAAAAACACGGCGCTGTCGTGGCGGTGGGGCATTCCGAGCGATGCAATCCGGTGGTCCAGACAATCAAAAGGCTCGATATCCAACCGAAGTTTATCGAGGCCAACCGCATAAGTCCATATCCGTTCCGCTCGACCGACGTCGGGGTGGTGCTGGATGTTATGATCCACGATATAGATATTATCCTGTCCCTGGCGGCAAGTAAAATTAAGAGAGTGGACGCCGTTGGTGTCAACGTCGTTGAAGACAGGGAAGACATCTGCAATGCAAGGATCGTTTTCGAGAACGGTTGCATCGCGAATATCACCGCTTCGAGACTTGCCCTTAAAACCGAAAGAAAGGTAAGAGTCTTCAGCCGGAAGGCGTATCTGAGCGTGAATTATCTCAGAAAGAGCGGGATTATTATTAAGGCCGATCCGAATATTAACGTTCTCAAGTGGATAAAAGGACACAAAGAATCCGGGGATTTTGACCTGACTTCGGTAAATTGGCCGGATTTGCTCCACATCGAACAGCTTGACGTCGATGATAAAGAACCCATCCGTCTGGAACAGGAGGCTTTTCTGCAGGCCGTTACCGATAGAGAACGCACCCCTGAAGTCAGCGCCCAGGAGGGACTGGCCGCACTGGAATGTGCGCAGAAGATTCTGGCCTCGGTCAGAAAGCACAAATGGAAGGAGAAAATCGGCGAAGACACTTAACGAGCGATACGTAAAAACGAAATCGTACACCGGCAGAAATGTTTAACTTTGAAAGATAAGTATGATGAATAGCAAATTTTGGTTATATGGATTGTTGACAGTGGTCGTATTGGTCTATGGCTGCAGTGAGAAAACGAACAAGGCTCAGACCGACAAAAAAATAGGCAACTTGGAAAGGAATATTGTGAAGTCACAAAGCAACATTGTGAAGCTGGAAACAAGCATGGGAAATATCGTCATCAAGCTTAATGAGCAGGCGGCCCCTGTCACGGTTAAGAATTTTCTCGGATATGTCGAGGCAGGATTCTATGATGATACGATCTTTCACAGAGTGATCCCGGGCTTTATGATCCAGGGAGGCGGCTTCACAGAGCAGATGGTTCGAAAAAAGACACGCGATCCGATCATCAATGAATCCAGGAACGGCCTGAGCAATAAGCGGGGCGCAATTGCGATGGCCCGGGGCCCCAATCCCAACAGCGCAACAGCACAGTTTTTCATTAATCACAGAGACAACGATGTTCTGGACTATGTCGATGAAAAAAGTGCCGGATATGCCGTGTTCGGCAAGGTCACTGAGGGAATGGACGTAGTGGATGCCATCGCATCGGTAAAGACAACAACAGTAAAAATAACTCGAAACGGCATGGACGACACCATGGAAGACGTCCCCGCCGAACCTGTAACAATACAATCTGCAAAAGTTGTTCCGGAATAAGCTCAAGGTAATACTGCGGTTTTTCTGATTCTCTGTGCCGACATAAAGGACAAGTAGAACTCATTTAGGCCTTTAGCTTCAACTTGCTGACTGCCTGGTGGGCAAGTCGGGTCGGCTCCGGCAGGCGATACCTCACGGCACAGTCAAGAACGACTCTGACTGCATCTTCCAAGAGGCACTTGTGCCCTACCGAGACAAAGACCGGCTTGACATTCGTTCGGGTTCTTACAACCGCGCCAATTATCTCGGATTGCGTGTTCTGCTTTCCCTTTTTATCTTTCAACAGGCTGTAAGCCCCCTTTTCGAGCGGGGGCTCTTCATACGTTCCGGTCAGTCTGCTTTTGGCACAGCCGATTGTCGGTTGATCCTGGAACAGGCCGAGATGTGCCGCCAGACCAAATCGGCGGGGATGCGCGATTCCCTGGCCGTCGATGATAAATAGATCAGGCTGCTTTTGCAGTTTCTCAACCGCAGCGATGCATACCGGAGCCTCGCGAAAAGAAAGCAAGCCGGGGATATAAGGAAAATTTACCTTTCGTGATGCACTTACTGTTTCCACAAGCTCAAATTGAGGCAGCCTCAAAACGACAACCGCAGCAATAATTCTCTCGCCGTCCTTGCTGAAAGCACAATCAATACCGGCTATCAGTTTCGGGCTTTTCTTTAAGGGCGTAAACTGCACTTTGCAGGCCAGGTCAGCCTGCACCTCTCTTGCCCGTGAATAAGACAAATTCCAGCTATGCAACTTTTTCATTGATTATCAATTGTTGAGTATTGGTTTTTTACCGGACGAAAAGCATTTTACCTTTTCGATATATTGTGCTACAATAACTAATTTGTGTTAATGTCGATTTTTTGCAATATTGTTACTTGAGGTCAGTAAAGAAGTAAAATGGCCGGGAAAGCAGAAAAAGCAATTAGAATAACAGGTGCCTCCGAGCACAATCTCAAAAATATCAGTCTGAGCATCCCTCGTGATAAACTTGTTGTAATTACAGGCATCAGCGGCTCGGGAAAAAGTTCGCTCGCTTTCGATACGATTTATGCCGAAGGGCGCAGGAAATATGTCGAGTCACTGAGCGCCTATGCCCGGCAGTTTCTCGAACAGATGCAGAAACCGTCCGTCTCCGACATCACGGGTCTGCCACCGACGATTGCCATCGAGCAGCGAAGCGCCAGTCACAATCCTCGCTCAACCGTAGCTACCACCACTGAGATTTATGACTACTTCAGAGTGCTTTTTGCCCGCGCTGGCAAGCCCCACTGCTGGGTTTGCGGCAAAGAAATCACAAGCCAGCATTCCTCCCAGATCGTCGAGTCAATTCTTTCCCGGCCGGAGGGTACGAAAATCCAGATATGCGCCCCGCTGGTTCGAGGCAAAAAAGGCGAGCATAAGGATATTTTCGCCCATATACAGCGAGAAGGCTTCGTGCGTGTCAGGGTGGACGGCACGATTTACGATGTACGTAATGTGCCGGCCCTGAATAAGAACAAAAAGCACAATATCGCAGCGGTTGTCGATCGGTTGATCCTCAAGGATGCGATTCGCATCCGGCTGGCCGATTCGGTAGAGACGGCGCTGAAATTAGCTGACGGCGCGCTTCTTGCATTGATGCAGGAATCCAAGGCGGACAAAAAAAATGGCGGTGACGGAAAATGGAAAGAAACGATCTATAGCGAGAAATTCGCCTGCCCAAAGCACCCGCAGGCAAGTCTCGAAGAGTTATCGCCCCGGCTGTTCAGCTTCAATAGTCCCTATGGCGCCTGCAAAAGCTGCGATGGTCTTGGGACCATTCTGGAGTTCGATCCCGACCTGATTGTGCCGGACAAAAGCGTCTCGCTGGAAAACGGCGCTATCGACGCCTGGCGTAAAGGCGGCAAGAGAATGAATATCTTCTACAACAGGCTGGTCAAACGGTTCTGCAGGAAGATGGGTATCAGCAA
>CBDVBU010000075.1:0-11197 GCA_965372295.1 uncultured Phycisphaerae bacterium | reverse complement strand
TCTTTCAATTTGACGTTTTCGCCCGAGCGCGTCTTTAACGGCGCGCCGTCCTCGCCTAAAACGCTGCCGAACATAACATGAGAAAGCTCGATGTCGTCACGTACCCAGCCGGCCATCTTCGCAACCGCAAACAGCATTTCAAAATGCAGCTTCTGTCGGGAATCAGTGACATAGACTATGGCATTCGCATTCAGTTCGTCGACCCGATATCGCAGCGCCGCCAAATCCGTCGTGGCATAAAGATACGCCCCATCGGACTTCTGAATAATGAACGGTAACGGCTCTCCCTGCTTATTCTTGAATCCCTCTGGAAAAACACACACTGCCCTATCCGATTCGACCGCCAAGCCTGCCTCTCTGAGGTCGCTAACCACTTTTGGCAGGTCGTCGTTATATTCACTCTCGCCGCGAACGTGTTCCCTTTCCAATGTGACGCCAAGGGTTTGATAGAGCTGACCGCAATGGTCCAGTGTCACGTACTTGGCATCGCACCATGCTTTATATTCCTGTGAATTTTGGGTGCCGCCTTTTTGCAGCATAGTGGTTACATGACGTGAAAGTGTTTCATAGGGTTTTGTCCCCTCTTGAAGGGTAGGGATTGTGAGGCCCATTCCGGCGGCGGAGGTTTCCAGGATGTTCACATATTGGTAGGCAAGCAGGAGTTGTTGCCAGAGATCGCCGACCTTGGATTTGTCGAGTTGTTCGAGGAATTGTTCAAATGTTTCCTTACCGTCACCTGTCTCGTCCTTCGAATCGTCGCGCCAGTCTCTCTCGTGCCGGTCGCGTATTTGCTGACAGAGATGTTTCAACTGATCGCGGTCCTCGTTGCACGCCTGCAGTTCTTTGAGTTCAGTTATGTAATAAGGCAGTCCCGCATGCTTCTTCGCCATACAGACGTGCCACAGGCCGAGGATGATCGTTCCAAATTGCGTGCCCCAGTCGCCGATGTGGTTTTGGCGGATGACTTTGTGGCCTAAGGTTTCGAGCATTCGACAGATGCAGTCGCCGATGATGGTACTTCGCAGGTGGCCGACGTGCATCTGCTTGGCGATGTTGGGGCTGGAAAAATCAACGACGATGGTTTTCGGCTCAGGCGTTTTTTCTATGCCGATGCCGGCGGCATCTTTATTGATTTCGAGCAGCTCGCCGGCAACGAATTCGGCTTTGAGCCGCAAGTTAATAAACCCCGGCCCCGCAACTTTGGGCGACTCACAGATATCACTAAGATCCAGATTCTTCACGACTTCTTCGGCCAGCTTTCGCGGATTGGTCTTTAACTTCTTCGCCAGCCCCATGATGCCGTTGGCCTGGTAATCACCGAACTTAGCATCCGTTGCCGGCCGAACTATGGCCGCAGAATCCTCGCCCCCGGCGACCGCGGCCATCACAGTAGTGATTCGTTCTTCAAGTATGTCAAGTACTGACTTCATTCAATATACCGATCTGTCCTTCTTACATAAATGACTGCCACCTCTGTCATTCCTGAACCTGCTTTCGCAGGTGTAAACTTGTCCTCGCGGAAGCGGGGAGCAGGAATCCAGTCTCTTGCCGAGTGTATTCAAATGCTCAGACTTTCAAACAAGTCTTCCCAGTTGGGGTTAGACTTCTCAATCAACTCCATCTTCCATTGTCTCTTCCACTTCTTCATTTGCTTTTCTCTCGTGATAGCGTCCTGGATTCTATTGAACACTTCATAATAAACAAGGCTATGCACATTGTATTTCCGAGTAAAGCCCTCTGTGACATCATTCTTGTGCTGTTGAACTCTCTTAAGCAGGTTGTTCGTTACTCCGATGTACAGGGTTCCGTTTCTTTTACTCGCAAGCATATAAACAAAGTTCTGTCCCATGGTTTCTGGATTCCCGCTTTCGCGGGAATGACAGGGGGGGCTGCCCCTTATGGCTGTTTCTCGTCGTCAATAATCAATCGTTCTGCGTCTCCCCAGAGCAGTTCGAGGTCGTAGTAGTCCCGGAATTCGGCGTCGAAGATGTGTATAACGACGTCGACGAAATCGAGGAGGATCCAGCGTCCCTGATCGTAGCCGGCCCTACCGAAACGCTGCTGGCCCTGATCTCTCGCCGCCTGACAGATTTCGTCGGATACGGAACGCATTTGCCTGTCGCTCGTGCCGGTTGCGATCATAAAATAATCGGTGGCTGGCGATATATCCCTCAGGTCCAGAACAACAATATTGGTGCAATGCCGCTCTGCCGCAAGCCTGGCGGCAGTCAAGGCAAATGCTTTTGCCTTTGAATTTTGCTTCTTCGTCAAATTCTATATCCTCATACTTAATAAAAAACGGGGCGGCCACAACTCGGCCACCCCGATATATTACAAATATTACACGATAACGTCAATAGATTCAATACTGGATGCGTCGGTTGGAGTGCACAACCAGATTAACGGCTGGAAAGAACGTTATTGAGAGCTGTGTTGCGGATAAAATCAGATATGCCCTTGAATCCGAGATTCATAGCTGCATTAGCGAACAGAAGTTTCTCCTCGGCTGTCAATCTGACGTTCACTTGTTCGGTACGTCTTCCGGCAGATGCCGGCTGTGGGGGTCTTTGGCCGCACTCAATCATCGTCGCAACCGCAGCCATCAGGGCATCTTCTGCAGCTCTGTAGCACTTCTCAGGGGTCTTGGCGTCTGCAAAGACCGTAGGAAGCTCAACAGAGCTGCCGATGAAACCCAACCTCTCATTGCGCTCGAGTATGATGCGGTAATCGGCGGCGATTCTTTTTGCTTTGCGCACGACGGACTCCTTGAAAGGCCGTTCGAGAGCCTTAGATTTCGCCCCGCTCTTCGAGGAATTCTTTGAATCTTTTGACATACTCGGCATCTACTTTCTTATCGTGCACCGGGATAAGCCAGGGAAGCTCTCCTTCTCGGACAAATACCCGATATGGCTCGTAAATCTTCTGAAGCTTCCAGCCGTACGTCTCGAACAGCGTCAAGACCTCTTCAAAACCTACATAATCCTTCATTTTTTGGGACTCCTGATGTTAAACCAAGAACACTTATGACTACGCCACCAACAGCAATCTGAGGCTTCATAAGCAACTCCAGTCCTAACATCAGGAAGCGTCATAATCCGCACATAAGAGCGGCACGCCCGACTCCCCGATAAACGATCATCGGATCCTTACTAATGTACTCATCCAGTATAGCCTGCGATATACGGCATGTCAAGAGTTTTTCTTGCTTTTTTTGAAAATATTTTTCACGACTCGCTCAATTCCCTCTGCGCGCAATAAAAACGAGGCAGCCGATTTGGCTGCCCCGATGGGTTACCTTGATTATGCGGCTACGTCAACTGTGCCGCGATTTGACTGGTTAATTGCCAAGATGGAGCCACTCGCTGATAGCAGGGGCGAATTTTACTATGACGCCCGAGAAGACTACGCTGACCATCGTCATCAGCTTTATCAGGATGTTCAGGCTCGGCCCGGACGTGTCTTTGCATGGATCGCCGACGGTATCGCCGACAACGGCCGCCTTATGTGCTTCGGAGCCTTTGCCGCCGTGGGCACCTTTCTCGATGTACTTCTTGGCGTTGTCCCATGCGCCGCCGGCATTGTTCAGCGTGATAGCAAGGGCAAAACCGGTTGTAAGACCGCCGACCAGCAGGCCCATGACACCAGCGACGCCCAGAAGCAGGCCGGTCACGACGGGGACGATAATCGCCAGCAGGGACGGCAGCAGCATTTCCTTCTGGGCCCCCCTGGTGGAAATAGCAACACAACGGGCATAGTCGGGCTTGCCTGTGCCTTCCATGATCCCGGCGATCTCCCTGAATTGCCGGCGAACTTCGTTCACCATTGCACCTGCAGTTCGACCGACCGCCTTCATGGTCATTGCACTGAAGACGAATGCCATCATCGCACCGATGAAGATGCCGCCGATGAGTTTCGGATTCATAATGTTGAGCCCGTAGGCATCGACGAAAACCATGATTTCCGCAGTCTTGACATTGATGGCCTCGCCGACGCCGTCTTTGGCGGCAAATACAACTTCGCCGACCCGATAGATTCCATCGGCACTTTCGTTGGCTAATCGGCCGATCCATATCCGGACCTCTTCGATGTAGGCGGCCATAAGGGCCAAAGCGGTCAGGGCCGCCGAACCGATGGCGAAACCTTTGCCGGTTGCCGCAGTGGTGTTACCGAGAGAATCCAGGGCGTCGGTGCGTTCGCGAACCTCCGGTCCCAGACCGCTCATCTCGGCGTTGCCGCCGGCATTGTCGGCAATGGGGCCATACGCGTCGGTAGCCAGCGTGATGCCCAGCGTGGCGAGCATTCCCACGGCCGCAAAGCCGATGCCGTAAAGACCCATTGAAATGTTCGAAAAGCCTCCCGCGAAGCCGAACGCACAGAGAATACCAATAACAATCGTGATAACCGGAAGACCGGCAGAGTACATTCCCGTAGATAAACCGTCAATGATCGTGGTTGCCGGCCCCATGTTGGCCTGTTCGGCGATACCCCTGGTAGGCTTGTATTCGTCGGATGTATAGTACTCGGTGAATTGTCCGATCAGAACACCGGCTACCAGACCTGAAATAACCGAGCCAAACACGCCCCAGGTAATCCAATGCAAGGCAGCCAGTCCCGCAACGGCCACGATGATTAGAACGGAACTGCCCAACGTACCGACCAGCAGGGCTCTTAGGAGATTCTTCTGAGTAGCGTCCTCTTTGCACCGGACCATGAATATTCCGGCGATAGAAAGCAAAATGCCGAGGCCGGCCACGACCATCGGCGCCAGCACGGCTTTTAGTGGAGTCAGGCCTTCCGGCAGAGAACCCAGCGTCAGTGCCGCACCCAAAGCGGCGGTCGCAAGGATCGAGCCGCAGTAGCTTTCGTAAAGGTCGGCGCCCATGCCGGCTACGTCGCCGACGTTGTCGCCCACGTTGTCGGCGATGGTAGCGGGATTTCTCGGATCGTCTTCCGGAATCCCCGCCTCGACTTTACCAACCAGGTCGGCTCCGACATCGGCGGCCTTCGTATAGATACCGCCGCCGACACGGGCAAACAACGCCTGGGTCGAAGCGCCCATACCGAACGTAATCATGGTTGTGGTGATTTCCACGAGCTTATGCTCGATTTCCATCCCGGCAGGAACTAATTGAAGCCCCCAAAGAGTTAATCCGTTCGTCATGTTTTGTGCCGTATAGACGACCTTATCCAGGATCAGATACCACATGGAGATGTCGAAGAGGCCGAAGCCCACGACGACCAGCCCCATCACGGCACCGGAGCGAAAGGCGACTTGCAGGCCGCTGTTGAGGCTCTTGCTGGCGCCCTGAGCGGTTCGCGCCGAGGCGTTAGTGGCAGTCTTCATTCCCAGAAATCCGCAAAGGCCGCTAAAGAAGCCGCCCGTCAGAAAGGCCACCGGCACAAACGGGTTCTGGACGCCTTTATAGGCAAGGAAGGCAAAAATCGCCAGCAGCACGACAAACACCATAGCAACTACACTGTACTGCCGTAACAAATACGCGTAGGCGCCCTCGCGCACGTACTGGGCAATTTCGATCATTTTCTCAGTGCCTTCAGGAGCCTCCATCATCTTCTTATAGAAATACACTGCAAAACCCAGCGCCAGCAGAGACGTGATCGGTGCGATCCACCATACCAATGGCACGCCGGTCTCGCCCGCATGTGTGCCTTCGGCCGCCATAGCTACTGTGCTAAAGGCTAAAGCCGGCACTAAAAATGCGATTCTCTTCAAAATTGTCACTTTCTTACTCCTTTCGAATTTGACAGCAATAACAAACTCAATAACAAACACAAAAGAATGCGTCAGTTTAACGAAATAGAATTGTTTTTCAACTGTTTTATTGTAAGGCCGGAATTTTAGTAGGAAATATTTTTAATTCGGATGGAAGGATGCAGCAAAGCCCTTGTCATGCAAAAAAGGGTTTTTAGTATTTTAGATAGATAATAATGCCGGTTAGAATCAAGATTACGGTCGCACAAATGCTGATAGCGGCTACAAATATCCACATAAAGCGTTTATTCTGCCGAGATATGATGTATTTGAGGTATCTATCGCTGGCGGCAAAAGTCTTGCTCATCTGGATAATTCCATCGGTCTGACTAATGGTGCTCTGGTTCAACTTATCCAGGCTCTCGTTAAAATTATTTAAGCCCTCGGTCATCTGCACGTCAATATCGGCCGCGGCGGAAAGCTGATTGTCGATATTCACCAGGGCATCGGTTTGCTTGGCGGTTTCAGTCGGGATTTTTTCAACCGCATCGATAAACTGCTCGTTCTTGGCGGCGGTCCCTTTTAGTTGTTCGAGAAGCTGCTCGGTAAGTTTCTTCTGATTTTCCACGACGGCGGGAAAGCTTTCGAGCATTTCAGGAAATTGTTCGATCCGGCCCATCAAATCTTCATGCTGAATGGCCTGGCGGCTCAAATGTTCGTTAATACCCTGCAATTGGTCGACGAGCTTGTCGAAACCTTCCTGCAGTTTTTGGAGTGACTCCTGTCTTTCCGCAGGCGGAACCGTCCTGACTACGACATTATTACCTCGATCCCCGGCGGGTACGGCCACATCACCCGCCTGCTCGGCAAAGTCATCGTTCTGGCTGATAAGGCCATCATCATTGATCTCCGGCTGATTACCTGCGCCTATGGACGGTTTATGCACCCGCAACCACCTGCCCGTGCCGGCCCAGAACTCTTTCAGAGTCATTTCCAAACTCCTAAACAAACTTTTGCAAACTGAACCTCAAAACATATTAAAGGCTCTCGACGCTGCAAGTTCAAGTGATTTTTACTATAATTCCGGGAGGGGGTTGCGACGGCATTAATTTGCATTTGACATTTCCCGCCCCATACTCTATAATTCCACCACGAGAGACCGAATCTGGCGTATGAGAGCCTATAAGGACGCACCCAGTGACCCGTCGGTCGCTTGTTATACTAAGGACGGTATATCGGAAATTGTTGAATGAGCAAGAAAACAATAAAGCCACAACACAACGACACACGCCCTGAAATCAACTATGCTCTTGTCGAAGGAACGCGCCCTCCTATCTACAAAGTCATGAAGTATTGGGGCAAGAAACCCCATAACATTTGGAGCACATACATTGAACGTTACTGCCCCCCAGACGGACTCGTGCTTGACCCGTTTGTCGGCAGTGGCATCGCGGCTTTTGAAGCGGCCAAATTGGGGCGGCATTGCGTCGCGCTTGATTTGAATCCACTCAGTGGATTCTTCGTTGAAGTCTTGGCGACACCATTCAACGAGAAAGCATTCCACTCCGCTTTCGAAACCATCCGCGCCAAAGTTGCCACTGACCCTGTATACAAGCACCATTTCCATTGTACCTATAAGCACGAATCGGCGCTGATCTACAACTACCGTTGGATCTATGGGCACGTGTCCGAGGTCGTTCTTCAGACAGAATCAGGAGTGAAGGCTAGGATTCCAGCCCGTCCCACAGACAAGGCCAAGATACGAGAGTTCTCCAAGATCACATTTCCGCACTGGTTTCCCCAAGATAAGTTTCCCAAAACGCCATCAATAAACCACAAGTTCATAAAAGACCTTGGCGGTGATTCCTTCGAATACCTTTGGACGCCACGTAATCTCTACCTTCTTTCTTTGTTGTTTGCTGAAATTAATGAGGTCACCAGTCAGCCAGTCCGGCTTCAGTTACTTTCGGCGTTCATCCAGACGCTACATCTGACATGTCGAATGGTCTATCCGAGAAGTTCCGCCTCCAATCGGGATTTCTCCGGCAGTTGGGGACGGCCAGACTACATGATCCGTCGAAAATCCATGGAACAAAATCCTCTTGTCATCTTTGAACGATCCTGCATCGGGCGCCAAGGAGTCGTTGCGGGTCTCAAGGATGCGCGTAGCCATTTCCCGGATGGCGTTAGCATTGCGGACATCACCAAGACGCGACGCCTTCGCAAGCGAACTCTCATAAACTACGGCACTGTGGATGTGGCCGACTTATCTCGCTACTTATCTGCGAAGAGCATCGACTTCATTATCACAGACCCTCCTTATGCTGGCCTCGTTCGGTATCTTGACCTCAGTCTTGTGTGGTTGGTTTGGCTCCAAAAGTTGGACAGCAAATACAAGCCAGACCTCATGGCAGAGATAACCATCAAGGACGGTCAGATCGGACGCGAGGAATATCGCCGTCGTTTGACCAACGCATTCAAGCAACTCCACCGTGTTCTCAAGAATGATGGAAAACTCGTGATCACTTTCCATCATCAAGAAATCCGGGAATGGAATGAGTTTGTGAATGCAGTCCGAATGTCGGGTTTCACTTTTGATAAAGTCACCCATCAGTACAACAAACGCTCCGGTGAGTCAAACGTTGCTAATCCCTACGGGACTTCCGGTTCTGACTTCTATATCCGGTGCGTCAAGGAGCGCGACGTTGATTTCACCAATGACGCATCGGGGCTTGAGCACTTTGTCGTTCAGAAGACAATTGAAATTATTGCCCTCCGAAATGAACCCACACCGTACAATTTCATATTCGACGGCCTTGTCCCTGAGTTACTACAGGTAGGACTGAGTCACCCGACGGAGTCCCGAGACAATGTTGCAGCAATTCTCCGAGCAAACTCAGGGCCGGGCACTGTTTTCTCGAAAACTAAAAACAAGGCATCCAAAGCGGGCGATATCTGGTGGTTCAATGACCCTGAGAAACACATCAGGCATCCAGACCGACCGCTCAAAGACCGCGTTGAGGACACCATTCTTGCCCTTCTACGACGCAAGGTTTCTGTCCGTCTAGATGATGTGTTAGCAGAACTGTTTCGCGAGTACCCGAACGGTCTAACACCCGACATCAAGTCAGTTCGCTCAATCCTTGAGAAGTATGCGTTCCGCTCTTCAGGTAACTGGAAGATCAAAGATACGACTGCTACTCTCACGACGAAGCACACCAGCATAATTCAACTCATTCTCAAGACCGGCAAGAAAGCGCATCGAAAGACGTTCGTTGGTCGTCGTGAACAGACCGAATCGTGCCCTGATGGAAAACTCTTGCGGGACTTCGCATCATGTGGAAAACTGAACGCACTGGACGGTTACAACACGCAGCAACTGGAACGTATCGAGATGATTGATGCGCTTTGGCTTAGCACTGACAAGCATCGCGTTATGGCTGTATTTGAAGTCGAGAACTCAACTAATTTCACATCTGCGATCCAGCGTGGCTCCAACCTCGAAGAAAAGATACCGAAGTTTATGGTCATCCCAGATGACCGAGAGAAAGAGCTACTGGGCATTCGCGATCCTCTCTTCATCACTAACTTCAGACTGCATAATTGGAGATATGTAACCTACTCGGCAATTGAGAAGCTTTCAGGCTTCTCCAAGGTAGATCTCAAAGAGCTTCAAGATATCGCAAAGGATCTACTATGAGCCAAACCACTATGGTGGCAAAGAAGAGGAAGAAACCCCGCAAGCCCCTGTCGGAAGAAGGGAAGCCTGGTCGTTATGATCCCCGTAATGTGGTCAACGATCTCACCGGCAAAGACTGGTTGATTCTCTCTCGGAGCTACTGGGAAACAGAACCCAGCACTGATGACAAAGCTGCATACTCTCACCCAGCCCCCTTCATGGTGCGCGATGTCAAGAAACTCATTAGCCTGTACACAAAGAAAGGAATGACAGTGCTCGACCCCTTCGCCGGTAGCGGCACAGCTTTGCTCGCAGCGGTCCAAATCAATCGCAAAGCTGTTGGCATTGACATTAATCCAGAGTATTCGAAACTGGCCTGCAAACGCCTTGAGGAGAAAGGGTTCACTGAATTCACATACGTAAGTGGTGATTCTCGTGAGAAGATCGCTGAAGTCGGGCTTGTTGACTACATTGTGACTTCGCCCCCATACCACAACATCCTTAGGAACAATGGGAAGGGGGTTAGGCACTGGTCGGGCAAGAAGTACAGGATGGCCGCGCGCTCGGGTGTTGAAGTTTACACGGACCTTCCCAATGACTTGGGTAACTTCGACGAGTATGAGGATTTCATCTACGCATTGCGTCAGATTATGCGGAATGGACTGAGGATACTTCGCCCAGGGAGATACTGTACAATCATCATCAGCGATTTCACTGTCAACAAGGTTGAAGTCTGCGTTCTGGCTGATGTTGTCAAAATGATGACCAGCATAGGATTTGAGTTTTCAGGAACGACAGTACTTTTACAGCCCGTGAAGCCTCTGTTTCCCTTCGGCTATCCTTATGCATACAAGATCAATCACCATCATCAAAACATGGTCACATTCCGTCGGCCACTACCGAAGAAGAAGG
The DNA here is from genome assembly GCA_965372295.1 of uncultured Phycisphaerae bacterium. Taxonomy (GTDB): domain Bacteria; phylum Planctomycetota; class Phycisphaerae; order Sedimentisphaerales; family Anaerobacaceae; genus JAFGPJ01. The sequence goes on along the minus strand of CBDVBU010000075.1, from coordinate 896 downwards.
AAACGTAACAAGGAATGCCAAATCTCAGTTAAGAGCCATTCTTGATCTTGGTCAGATTTAGGAGATAAGGATCGAGAAAACTTGTGATAACCACCGGCCTTTATCTTGACACCATGTTTACTTAGATATTGCCAAGCCTGCCTTATTCGGTTTCGCTCAGGGCAGGGTCTGAGTTGATCGAAGGGGTAGACAATGTCGAAGGGATGTTCATACCAACTCCAGCCGACCTTTTTGGACAAGATTTACAGGATTTACGCAGATTTTTATCTTTTTCTTTTCACCATGTCTATCCCTGTAAATCCTGTCTACTTTAAATTGATTATTGCTTATCCAAAGCACGCAATACTCACTACGCAATACGAACAAAGCCTGCCCTGAGCCCGGTCGAAGGGAACGCCGTCTCACGGAGATTTATTTTAAAATTTTCTCGACCTTTTGTGTTAATATTCGTATAATACATAACTAAGTTCGTATGTAGTATGTAGTATATCGTATGTCGTATTTAGAATTGAGAATTAATGGGTCAGAATACAGTTTAGCCCGCACCCCTGCGGTGCTGGGTTGCAAAAAATGAGAGTAAATAAGACAATTTCGTCTCTCATATGTAATAAAAAGAGTAGAAAACGACGGAAATTCGTGGTTAATTTGAAAAAACAAAGCCAATTTCCGAACAGGCAAAATGACGTTAAGTTAGTATAGACAATAGTTTATGGAGATTTTGATGGACCGAGGCAGCGAAAAAACAAAGCCAATTCAAAGCCAAACAAAGCCAATATGTCGGCCTTCGGCCGGAAATCCCAAATACTAAGCCCGAAATCCAAAACGGACAGAATGGAGGCTGAAAGACAGATTCCAGCACATTTCAAAGAGTGCTATTTGAAAAAACAAAGCCAATT
>CBDVBU010000074.1:0-11317 GCA_965372295.1 uncultured Phycisphaerae bacterium | reverse complement strand
CCAATTGGCCGATTTCGTCGTTTCTTTTGATATCAACGTGGATGTCCATGTCTCCTTTACCGATTTTGTCCATGGCGGCTTTGAGTTTTGAAAGTGGCCTGGAGATATAGTTGGAGATAAGAATACCGGGTATAACAGCCAGTATTGTCAGCACCAATGAAGTGCTTAGCATGATGTTTCTTAATTTAGCGACGGGGGCAAACAACTCTGCTGTCCGGTACTCAATTGTTAAAATCCAGCCGAGGCCTTTATAGTCATTATGACCTTGTGAGCGAGCGAAGGCCAATAATTCTATTTTTCCCTCTTTTTTCTCGTTCTCAGCTTTCTTTCGTAAGTATCCGTTGTCACCTGCTAATTTCTTAAAAAACTCACAGTTAGATATATCTTCGAAAAACTTAAACTCTCCTGATTCGTCAAAAATCGTCTTGCCGTTCCTGTCGAGCAGCTTAAACTGTGCGTTTTTGTATCTTGTAACTTCTTTTGTCTTCCTGATTATGTCAATTGCTTCTTCGATATTCAAAACAACCTTTACTGCTCCGTTAAAATTCCCGTCTTTGTCATTGCTTCTTATCGCGATGGCAGTAGAATAAATATCTGAACTCTCGTCGTATTCGACGTCACCTACATATAAACCATCTTCCCTTGCTTTTTCCCACCATAGTTCGTCATCCTGCCTGTAATCGGAGGTTTTTTCTGTTAAAGCTGCAATTGCTCCGTATTTGTTTGTCACGAAGACTTCGCCGAACACTTTATATCCGTGCTTTTCTTCGTGGAATCCTTTTTTTCCCCTGAGTTCCTCTGACAGTTTGTTATTCAATAATTCCTGCATTAACGGTGTTGTTGCTGCCTTCTGTGCGGAAATCCATTCATTATTCTTTTCATTAATATACTCCTGAAGGTTTTCCAGCTTTTCAAATTCCCGATTTGATTTTGCAACAGTCTCCTGCAATACTAAATCGCTGCAATAGGCTTGGAACTCTTCGATTGTATAATAAATATTTCTGTCGATCTTATCCATCGTTTCAACAGCCAGGGCTACGGAACTTTCTCCAATGGACTTTTGTAGCGCTTTCTGGCTTGTATTAACGCACATAATCCCTACAACACCCACCAGCGAGGCAATGCCTACAAATCCTAAAATCAGTTTTTGTCTTATTTTCATAGCTGGCTACCTTTGTGCTCGGAGGCCCGAAAGACCGATTTTGTTCCCCTTTTTCTCTGTATCTATAATTTTGTTCATATGCGCAGTAAGTTGCCGCTCCTCGTAGATGACTCCGCTTGGTCTACTAAATTCTCCTTTGGTGCTCTTACGCACACCTGCAGGGAGGTATTAGTTTGCATCTGCGGAGGACATTTGCATATTGCCTTCCTGCAGGACGCCTGACTTTGGCACGGTAAAGCAGATAATATTTTGTTTTTCTTCTGAGCTTTCAGCCCATATATGTCCGCCGTGCATTTCGATGAATTCTTTGGCTATCCGCAGGCCAAGAATGAGGTCTTCTCGTCCTGTGTGGAACTGATCTTTAACCAAGTCAGGGCAATTGGTAATTCTGTGTATCTCGTTACGTTCGAGAAGTTGACCTTCATCCTGTATTTCTATTATGAGCCCATTGTCGGCGTCTTTAACTCGCACGCTAACATGACCGTTAACAGGAGAGAACTTTATCGCTCTGCTGAGAAGATTGATCAGCACCTGTGCCAATTTGTCATAGTCGGCGTTAACAATGAGTTCACTGTTGGGCGCATCGTTTTTCAGGTCAATGTTCTTTTCGTTTGCGAGCGGCAGAAATGCCTCTATAGCTTGTGAGGTCAGTGAAGTGAAGTTAAATGTCCGTTTGTCCAATTCCATCTTGTCGGCATCGATTTTTGTAATATCGAGGTGGTCGCCTAACACTCTTTTGGCTGTTTCAATGTTGCCTTCTTCCAGTAGCCTTTGTAGCGTTTCCGTGACCAGAGTCGTCATGTCGTTTTGTAACTGGATTTTTTTCTTCAATTTCACACTTTCAGTTCTAAGCTCGTCCTCGATAAGAATCCGTTCGGTAATGTCGCGAGCCATTCCGACAATCGCCACATCACGTCCATTTGTGCCCTTGATATTGGACCTCGAAAGGGAGACGGGAAATACGCTGTCATCTTTTCGTCGATGATAAAAACCGACTTCCCAGCCGCTTCCGAGGGTCTTGGTTTGGAAAACGCTTCTTGTATTCTGGCTTTGATGTTTTCCTATCCAGAGGATGTTGCCGTTTTGTCCGACAATTTCTTCCTCTTTGTAGCCATACGTTTTGCAGAACGCCTTGTTAACATAGACAATCTTGCCCTGCATATCGGTAATGTAGATGCTGTCGTCGGTGCTCATCACGGCACCCGAGAGCAATTGGAGTTTCTTTTCCACCATGTTGTGCCTGATGGCATTCTCGACAGTTATCGGAATCGCTTTAAGATAATTCTGGTTGATGTCTTTAACCAGATAATCGTATGCTCCGGCCTTCCAGGCTTTGACTGCCGTCTCCTCGTCGCCAGCTCCGGTGACAACGATCACGGGCGTGTTCTTCGCCGACTCCAGGACATCAAATGCCGTTCCGTCCCCGAGTGAGTGATCGGTGATAATGATATCAAACTGCTCCGAGTCCAATGCTTGCTTTGCCTGCGAAACAGAGCCGGATACTGTGCAATCGTACGGGATGGCGTTGTTTTCAACAAAACGCTTAAATGCCATCTGATCGAGTTCATCGTCTTCGATGAGCAGAATCTTGTATCTCGTATTTTCCATAATCTTATTCTCCATTCGAGGGCAGCTTGCTTAGAGTCCAGTATCGGTCAATAGCCCTGATTGTTTCTACAAATTTTTCATAATCAACAGATTTGACCATATAACCGGCAGCACCGAGCTCAAAGCTTTCAATCACATCCCGGTCCGAGTTGGACGTGGTGAGTATCACGACAGGTATCTTTTTTAATGCCTTGTCTGCTTTTACGATTTTCAGAAATTCAGCACCATCCATCTTCGGCATGTTTAAATCCAACAATACGATACACGGTTTTGTAGCACTCTCATCTTTCAGATACTCGATTGCGTCTTCGCCATCGCTTATTGGAACCAGTTGGTTTGTGACCTTCAGGTCCTTGAGAGCACGTTTCACCGTCATTACATCGACGTCATCGTCTTCAATGAGCAATATTGGCTTCAAGTTTTGCATTAGTTACCCCCGCTTCTTGTTTCGGCAGTGTAAAGTAGAAAGTACTTCCTTTGCCAATTTTTGATTCTACCCATATATTGCCGCCGTATAATTCCACGATTTTCTTTGCTATTGTCAGTCCGACACCTGTACCTTCAAAATCCTCACTAACCGACAATGCCTGGAACATTTTGAAGATTTTTTCAAAGTGTTTTTCTTCAATGCCGGGCCCGTTATCAGCGATACTAAATTTCCAGAAACCGTCTTTTTCGATACAACCGACCTTTATCCGGCCCTGTGGCTTGTCCATATATTTTATGGCGTTGCTCAGCAGATTCTGGAAAAGTTGCATGACATGAGTCTCTGCGCATTCGATAACAGGCATTGTGTTTTCGATTGTAATTGATATGTTTTCCGGCGGAACAAGCATATCAATCGCTTCCGGGATAAAAGTATCGAGATTCACCTGAACTGTTTGTTCTTCTGCCCGACCGGCTCTCGAATATTGGAGGACGCCGTCGATGAGATTGTACATCCGTTCGACCCGACCTAAAAGCAGGTTCATTTGCTCGTTGGCCTGCTCTCCAAGTTTGTCTGAACAGTCGTCTAATATCCAGGTTGCGAGACTCTTAATGCCGCGCAATGGGGCCTTTAAATCATGCGAGACGATGGATGCGAAATCTTTCAGTTCTTTATTGATGTTATCAATTTTTATGATAAGTTCGGTTTGCCTCTCTGTTCGCTCTTTGACCATCTGTTCTAATTGCCCCATCTTCAAGGAGGCTTGTTTGGCCAGGACCCATTTTTCCGTCAGGGCGCTGGCGAGTTGTGCTACCTCTGCGCTGTCGAAGGGTTTTTTTAGAATCAGGAGGTTTTCGGATTTCCCGAGCCGTTCGGTTATTTCTCCCCATGAGTAATCTGAATAGGCCGTGCAGATGACCATCTGAATGTTGGGATCGATCTGCCAAATATGTTCTATTGTTTTAAGACCGTCCCAGCCCGGAGGCATTCGCATGTCAACAAAAGCCAGTTCATATGGATGGTCTTCTGAACAAGCCTGTTGAATCTTTTCGCATCCCTCTTTACCCTGAGATGCGAAGTCAAGTTCATAAACGCTTTTAAATGCGGTGGTATTGGTTTTATTGCCGAAAACCTCGTCTCTAAGCGCGTTCAGAGTTTCGCTCTCTTCTTCTTCGAGAAGGATGGTTTGAAAATCCTTATGAATACTGGGATTGTCGTCAATGACCAGAATACGGTGAGTCATTTCTTTTTCTGCGTTGCTCATTTTTTGGCCTCCTGTGTTTTAAAGGGTAATTTAACTGTGAAAACTGCACCTTTTCCGGGTCCGTCGCTATGGGCTTTTATTGAACCGTTCAATTCATTCGCTGACAGAGCGGTGCTGTGTAATCCGAATCCGTGTCCCTTTTTCTTGGTTGTGAAACCGTGCTCGAATATCCGAGTCAGGTTCTCTTTGGGGATTCCTATGCCGTTGTCACACACGTCGATCCGGAGGTGCCCGTTCTTCTGTTCTTTCACCTGTATTTTAAGAATCTTGTCATCGTGATTACTTTTGGACAGGGCATATATTGCATTGCTGATCAGGTTTGTTAAAATCTGTAAAACCTTGTGGCGATCGAGCAGGAGGGTTGGCAGGTTCTGGATCTCTCGTTTTATTTCCACCCTGTTTCGTGTTATCATCTCGGCGTTTATTTTTAGGGTATCTTCCACAATTTCCTCGATGGAGGTCGGTTCGATCAGGCCTTTCGTTTTACTGTGTGATTGTTGAAGCTGGATAATGTCGCCGACATGCTGAACATGCTTGGTTAGTTCCTCCAGTGCTTCGAGGTAGCGTTCTTGTTCATCAATTAACTCTTTGGACAGGTTGGCCAGAAAGGCGGGGATTTTTTTGCCGCGTTCCTCGTTTGTCATAAACTCGCCAAGTTCGCTTGCGTGCTCTTCGAGCAGGCCTACAACGTCGGAAAGATAAGAGATTTTTGAATTACGGACCCTTTTCTGAATCGACTCAGCAGTAACACTGACACTGTTAAGCACATTGCCGACGTTATGCAGCACTCCGGTTGCCACTTCGGCCATGCCAACTTCGCGCGCTGTCTCGAGCAGTTTTTCCTGGGCCGTCTTAAGTTTGGCTTCCGCTCGTTTGCGTTCCGTGATGTCCCGCGCAATCGCTATTATATAGTCTTGTTTTTCCTGGCTTACGAGTTGCAGGCTTGTCTCAACGAAAAACATGGATCCATCCTTGCGTTTATACCGGCCTTGTTTAACAATATCTTTTTTGTCTTTGAGTTTTTCTATTTGCTTTTGCCAATAAGAATCGTCCGGCATAGATACTTCTATGTCCTTAATGGTCATCATGTTAAGTAATTCTTTGCGCGTGTATCCGAGACTGTCGCACGCCCTGTTGTTTACGTCCAGGAAGCGGCCCCATTTAGGCTCTACCGCAAAAATGCAGTCATTTGACCGTTCTATTAAATTTCTAAATAATCGTAGTTTTTCTTCCGCCTTCTTGCGTTCTGCAATACTGCCCAACCATTCAGCGACTGCATTTAAAAGATCATCTTCTTCTTTAAGGAACGGATCTTCTTCGTTTTTCAACTTTCCTCCAAGATGGTAAACTTCAAGTGCGCCAACAATTTCTCCATGTGCTTTGATCTGGGTTTTCCGGCTCAATTCACTTTTTTCAAAGTTATCTGTTTTATATTGTATTCCGTCAAAATTGATTCGTACACACATGGCGTTAGGATACTTGTATGCATCGCGAATCAGAGAGACAGTTTCCTGAAATATTTGCTCTAATGAAATTTTCTGACGATTAACGATTTTTGACAGTCCATATAAACAATTGAGATGTTTAAGACGCTGCTGTAATTGTCTCTGGTCCAGCGGGCGATTTGCAATTTCCGCTTCGAGTTTCAGCTTGGCGCCTGATAGTTCCGCATTGAGCTTACGGATCTTTTCTTCAAGACGTTTGTGGCGCGCGCTTTCTTCAAGAAGCTTGTGGCGTGCGCGGAGATCTACGGCTTCAACATTACCGTTTTTTGTAGGCTTCGATGGTGTGACAGTATCATAGAAGTATCTGTTATAAACAAAAGTTAGAATTGCCGCTGCTATAATAGCGATAAGGGCACAGTGCGTAATGTCTTTTGTGACATTTCTTTGTGCCAGCCAAAAAACGCCGGCAATAATTGCGACGAATATCGTCGCTAAGACAGCCTTTTTAATTGTACTTTTTATATCCATCTTATTTTGCCCTGTATCTTTGTGATATAACCTTATCGAACTTTTGCCGGCTTTGTATATTTTTCCCATTTGGTTTTGACTATTTTGCCTAACTGCGTCAGGTCGGACGGCTTTGTAATATAGTCATCATCGTCAATTGCCAAAACAGGAACCCACTTACTCATATGATTAACCTTTTATTAGTTCCCAAAGAGTTTCAACAGAGTTAGCTACTAAGCTAAATATCTGCCAATGTGCTCAGATCGATAATTTATTATGTCCTATAACTAAACAGTCTTTATTTATTCAAAAATTATCGTCATATCGGGGCGGTGGTTTTATGAGAAATCATATTTTTTTTAGGCATTATTGTTGCGCAAGGGATTTTAAACGGCGAGTCGAAGAGCCTTTTCATCTGATAATTGACGATTGACTACCGCCTGCGGACAATTTACTATGGAAGAGCAGTTGTGGAACTTGTCCTGAGGTTTGCATTAGGAGCAAAATATGATTATTGGAACGGTGGGAGCAAAAACAATAGGGGGAGTAAACAATATAGGACGCTTCGCGAGGTTCGCCTGGCAAGTGATGATGGTGTCTTTCCGGAGTTGCCTGAGCCCATGCACATATCCGTTGATATGGACCCAAATGAATATTATCGGTGTTAAGAGCGTCCCGGTTGTCATGATAACAGGAGCTTTTGTGGGAATGACGTTGGCAGTTCAGGCGTATGACCAGCTTGCGGGTATGGGGTTGGAAGAGCACCTGGGTGTCTTGATTAATGTTTCAGTAGTGAAGGAGTTAGGACCTGTACTTGCGGCAATTATGCTGGCCGGACGTATTGGGGGAGCTTTGACCGCCGAGCTGGGAACTATGAATGTTACCGAACAAATTGATGCAATTAGGAGCATGGGCACTGACCCGGTACGATATCTGGCTGCGCCGCGTGTACTGGCGTGCCTGCTGCTAACGCCGTTTCTGATTATATATGCGGATTTAATGGGTATTGTCGGCGGCTATTTCGTGAGTGTTGTTCAATTGGGGATTAACGGCCGGGCCTATTGGAGTTTTAGTGCGTCTCACGTGGAGCTATGGGATGTCTCGATCGGCGTTATAAAGGGTCTTTTCTTCGGTGTGGCCATTGCAGTGATTAGTTGCTACAAGGGCTTTACGTGTAAAGAAGGGGCACAGGGTGTCGGACAGGCATGCACAGAGGCGTTCGTGACCAGTTTTATTTCCATATTGGCGCTGGATTTTGCGCTGGCTGTTATTTTTAAATCCATTTACAATACATTCTGGTCACTCAAAAGTCTGGTTTGATGATGGAAAAAGGCGTGAAGTGAAACAGGGCAGCAAGAAAAACGACGTACAGTCCGATAACGGCGACGGGGTAATTGTCCTTAAAAATATAACCAAGAAGTTTGGTGACAATGTTGTTCTGGATAATGTCTCGCTGGCCATAGAGAAGGGCAAAACAACCGTCGTGATCGGGCCGAGTGGGTGCGGTAAGACGATCTTAATAAAACATTTGATCCTTTTGCTTAGGCCGACTTCCGGTGAGGTTTATTTCAAGGGCCGGAGAATCGACAATCTGAGTGAACGTAAGTTGAATGAAATACGGACGCATTTCGGCTTTCTCTTCCAGGGAGGCGCGCTTTTTGACAGCCTGAGCGTTATGGAAAACATCATATTCCCACTGAGACAGCATTGCGAGATAACTGACTGGAAACAAGTTGAAGAGCTTGTGAAGGCCAAACTGGCTATGGTCGGCCTTGACGGTTTTCAAAATTATTATCCGGCGAATCTCTCCGGGGGGCAGCGCAAGAGAGTGGCATTGGCAAGGGCGATTGCGCTCAATCCGGAAGTGATTTTGTATGATGAGCCGACGACCGGACTGGACCCGATTCGTTCTGATGTGATCAACGAGTTGATTTTGAAGCTGCAAAGAGAGCTAAACGTCACATCGGTTGTTGTCACGCACGATATGACGAGCGCCTATAAAGTGGCGGATCGAATCATTATGTTACATAAAGGCAAAATTATTGCCGACGGCGACGCGGACTATATTCGTAATCATCCCCATACTATCGTTCAGCACTTCATCAATGGACAGGTCAGTGATGACGACCTTGCCGTTCTGCGGATGAGTGGTACCATGTCCCAGGCCCAGTTCCTGCCTCGTGATTTTGAGCAATAATTTGGAACAGCACTGAAGAAACCATGAATAAGGAACCTGAGCAAATTGCATCTGATTTGGCCGGTGTTGTGCGGGGTGATGTTTTTATCGACATTCTGCATAGAGCCGCCTACAGCACCGATGCGAGCATTTATCGTATTGTGCCTCAATGTATCGTAGTGCCGCGTGACGCCGGTGATGTGGCTGCCGTTGTCAAATATGCCGCCGGCCAAGCGATTCCGGTAGTTGCTCGCGGAGCCGGCACCGGCCTGGCGGGTGAATCTTTATGCAGCGGCATCGTCTTCAACATGACGCAGTATATGAATAGAATCATCAGCGCTGAAGATGACGGACAGAGGGTCGTTTGTGAACCTGGAGTAGTGCTGGACGATTTAAATAAATGCCTGGCTGAGTTCGGCAGGAAAATTGGGCCTGATCCATCGAGCGCGAACCGGGCGGTAGTAGGGGGCTGCGTTGCTAATAATTCCACCGGTTCTCATTCGCTCCAGTATGGGTATATAAGTGACTACGTCGAAACAATTGAAGCGGTTCTGGCGGACGGCAGTGTTGTCGAGTTCAGAAATGATTTTGACCCGGGACAGGTGAAAGAAGACAGGGTTGCCTCAATCGCAAAAGAGTGTTTGTCTGTCCTCGCGAAAAATGAAACGGTTATCAATAAAGCATTGCCCCAAACAAAGCGTAATCGTTGCGGATATAACATCGCGGGGGTATGTCACGATGGGCGGATTGATATGGCCCGGCTCATGGCAAGCTCGGAAGGGACGCTGGCGATTTTTACGAAGATTACGCTAAGGACGGTTCCGGTTCCGGCGTCGAAAGGGCTGCTGCAGCTTGAGTTCGAATCTCTTGAGCAGATGGCGCGGGCTGTGCCGACGATTGTCGATAGCGGCGTCACGACGTGTGAGTTGATGGACAATGCTCTCATTGCCATGGCGTTCAAGGCGTTGCCCGAATATCGAGATATTCTGCCGGCTGGCGCCGCCGCGGTTCTTTTGGTCGAGCATGTCGGCCAAACGCAGGAGCAGGTGAAAAAGAAAATAGAACGAACCGATGCAGCCGTCGGACAACTGGCGAGCGGACGGAATATTGTTCTGGATCAGGAGCAACAGAAACGCCTGTGGAAGTGTCGAAAGGACGCCGGGCCGCTGCTTTATCGAAAAAGAAGAAAAGAGCATCCGGCGGAATTTATGGAGGATGTCTCTGTCGATCACCATCGGCTTGAGGATTACATTGTGGGTTTATTGGAGATTGGCCGACGGTATGATATTGTAATATCCTTCTTTGGTCATGCCGGGGATGGCGAGCTGCATTCGCGGCCTTTCCTCGATTTGAGCGAGCCGGCGGACGTCGAGAAGATGCGGGCGATTGCGGACGACGTTTTCTCGCTCGCATGGTCATTGGGTGGCTCAATCAGCGGCGAGCATGCCGATGGTCTGGTGAGAGCTGCCTTCGTACGAAAACAATACGGTGATGAATATTATGAGCTGCTTTGCAGAATCAAGAACATATTCGATCCCGATGGCCTGATGAATCCGGGCAAAATAATTAACAGCGACCCGGATGTGATGGTCAAAAATCTTAGAAGGGAGCATAAGCCTCTGCCGGAGAGAATGAAGACGGATTTGCTCTTCGAAGAAAATGAGCTTGCCCTGGAAATTGAGCAGTGCTACGGTTGCGGACTTTGCCTTAGCAGAGAGTCTGATCTGCGAATGTGCCCCGTATTTCGTGCGCTGGGTGAGGAATTGGGCAGTTCACGGGCCAAGGCGAATCTGCTGCACTTTTGGGTGACGGGACAGATGGAGGACAAGGACTTCGAGTCGCCCGAGTTCAGAAAGTTTCTGGATTTGTGCGTGAACTGCAAGGCCTGCCTGTTGCAATGTCCATCCGGCGTGGATATTTCAATGCTGATGATGACTGCCAGGGCCAGGTACGTAAAGCGGAAAGGCCTGCGGCGCACCGAGCGGTTGCTAAGTCAGAATCGCTATATGAGCTTACTGGGCAGCATTTTCTCACCTGTCTCAAATCTTGTTATGCGACTGCCTTTGTTCGGGCTGCTGCTGGAAAAAGTTGCCGGACTCGATAAGCGAAGAAAAATGCCCAGGTTCAAGCGAGGCTCGTTCCTGAAGGCGGGCCGTAAGTACTTAGATTCGTGTGAGCCGATTGAAAAGCCGATCGATAAGGTGGCTTATTTTGTCGATACGTATGCGAATTATAACGATCACGAGTTGGGCTTTGCCGTGCTCGATGTGCTGCGGCAAAACAATATTGAGGTTATTTTGCCGAATCAGCTCCCCGCACCACTGCCGGCTATGGTCTATGGCGATACCAATAAAGTGAGAAAAGATCTGTCATACAATGTCAAGCACCTGGCCGAAGCCGTCCGCGACGGTTGCAAGATCATCTGTTCCGAGCCAAGCGCCGCACTGTGTCTGAAGCAGGAGCTGCGCCATTTTGTGAAGGGTGAGGATGCGAAGCTCGTCTCGGAAAACACCTTCGAGTTGATGAATTATCTTTTAGACCTTTACAATAAGGACAAGTTGAAGAACCCCCAGGTAAACCTGGGGGCTAAATATGCGGATGAGTATGTTTATCATATGCCGTGCCACTTGCACGCGGTCGCCGATGGAACGGCGAGCATCAAAATACTGCAGGAGCTTTGCGGCGTCAAAGTCACCGACCTCAAAGCCGGCTGCTGCGGCCTGGCCGG
>CBDVBU010000073.1:0-11591 GCA_965372295.1 uncultured Phycisphaerae bacterium | reverse complement strand
TCGACGAAGCTGCCGTCGGACGCCGGGTTGCCCCTGAACCACAGCGACAATTCCGTAACGTCTTCTTCAGTCCAGTCGCGTACAACATTCAACGTCAACTCTGCCTCTGAGTATTTGGCGAAGCCCTCTTTATTATTGTTGTAAGACAAAGGCATCGACTGATTGCCACCATGGACAATAGTCTCCTCAGTATACGACAGGGTTGTCTCATCTCCGACAGCCGAGCCGGTGCCGTTACCAGCAGAGTAATCTTCAGTACCAGGCGAGCCATAGCCAAGCCCGTCATGCCAAGCAAACCATAGCTGATTTTCGTCTGCATTGTAATCCTCAAAATCATCCACGACCAGGAAATCGCCTGTCGTGAAGCTCCAGAGGTTGCCCACCCACGGACTATCCGAATGAATGTTGTTAACTTCGTCGATTCGCCAGTAGTACGTTGTGGCCCAGGCCAGCTTGCCGGGATCATAATTCTCATCACCAAGGATTTTGGTGCCTTTGTACTCGGGCGATGTTTTGTCTGCATTCTTCACGACGTCTTCGTCAGTCCCTAAGTACACCTCATGCGAATCGGTATAATCTCCGGCGACCCACGTAAGGATGGGAGTGGTCTTGACATCCGTTGCGCCATTCGGCGGCTTGGGACTACTGGTCCTTGTTGGTGGTGAGAACGCTGCTTGTGGGATAATCTGCTTTTCAGTCGAGGGACTCTCCCAGGATAGCTGGGCCAAGGCTGTACCGTCGCGCTCGTGGTACTCCATCATGATTGGATATCGCTGGCCGCCAACCAGATCGATCGGCGCACTTTTATATTCGTACACCGCCGGATTCTCCCAACCGTCGATGAGTTGTTGGTCGTTGACCCATAGACGCACGCCGTTGTCGACGTGTGGATAGAACGTGTACGGCTCACTAAAAGCCACCTCCAACTCGCCGATCCATCTCACAGAGAACTCATCTGTCGGGACCGTATTCGGGTCCGGGGAATCTGCCCCCCAGTCGAAGTTGATGCTGGGATCCACACGGACCAAAACCGGCTCACCGGCCAAATCTCTGTTGGAATAATATATGCCTTTCAATCCCCCCGTGGGTGTTGTGATTGTAAAACTCCAGACGTTGCCCGTATGCGTGTCGGCACTGTCGAACTCATCGACCCGCCAGTAGTATGTCTTGCCCAATTCGAGCGGCCCGGGATCATAACTTTTCTGAATCTGGGGGGTACCTCCGGTGGCGTTCATAACAGTTTCATAGTCGTCACCAAAATATATTGTATGCATGATCCCGCCCCAGCCCTGGGTCCAGCTTAGAGTTGCATTTGGATCCACGAATTTGGCGCCATCAGCCGGATTTGGTCTCCAAGTCGTGTTTGGGGGAACCGAGAAGCTCCAGATGTTACCTTTCCAGGGGCTATCCGGATGAGTGTCACTGACCTCGTCGATCCGCCAATAGCACATTGAGCCCGGCACAAAACCGTCAGGGTAGGCATATCCCGGAATACCGGCAACATAAAACGTTGTTGTGTAGTTACCACGATACACCTCCGAGTCGCGGGTGCCGTCGTTTACATCATCGAAATTGTTGCCCAGATACACATCGTGCGAATCGGCTATATCTCCCGGAGACCAATTTAGTGTCGCCCATGTGGCCTCAAGTATAATTCCATCAGGAGGCTCGGGGCTATAGGCATACGGATTTGGTTCACCGGTCATAGCGAAGCCTACTTCTACATCGCTTAGCGCGTGGTCGTATATCCGAACGTCATCGATGATTCCTATCATTACCCTCTCGCCGGTAGGCCAGGCGCCTATGGCGACTGTGTTTGCTGTGTTATCTGTGTCTAAGGTCAGATCCCCTATGTTGGAAGGAGTATCCAACTTGCCATCCACGTACATCTTCACATCGGACGTTCCACCTCCATCGAATGTGATGGCCACGTGATGCCACTGGCCGTCCGAGACTTCCATAGTGCCTGTAATGAATCCTCCCTGCACTTCGCAGCGCAGAGCCTGGAGTTGACCGCCTCCCCATCCGGCATTTTCACGCACCGTAAAGCGGTTCCCTGTTGCGTTTGCCCCCCAAGAGACAATCGTGTCGTTCGAGCTGACTTCGCTCGTTTTGATCCAGGCCGTGACGCTACGCGGATTATTGCCGCCGATCCCCGTGTAACTGTTGGCCTGCACGAAATCGCCAGTCGCTCCCGTAAATTCCAGTGCATAGCTGGTGCTTGCTCCGGAAGCTAAATCGGTGCCGGTCCAGGTGGCCGATCCGCCCCCCACAATCGTAGCATCCGTGGCCGGGGAATCGATCTCCGACTTGACTGTCGTGCCGAAACCTTCCTCGAGTTTCCAATAAGCGACCAGATCCGCCGATGTGCTCCTGGCTAAATCCAGTACCAAAACAAGAGAGCACAAACAAATCAATTTCTTACACATAATCGTTCTCCTTCCAAATAAAGTTGAAGTAAAATAAACCCTGCTTTTCACTATACCCTGTTCATGCAGGTTGAGGATAGTTCATCGTCTCCTGTTTGAGACTACCCTCTCCGTTTTTTTTTCGACAACAGAAACACAACAACTCTTGTTAAAGAGCCGCCAACCCAAAGACTCCACTCACTCTATAATTTACCAAATTAGCCACTCCGCCGTCAAGGAAAACTATAGAAATCTCAAACTGGAAGACCAAAAACAGCAGATGCCCGTCTAAAATTATCAAAACCTCACTTCTTGTATTTATATCAAATTAACTGCCTTTGTATCAAGGGGAAAATGTATTATTGTTAAGGTTTCATCAGTCCAGGACAAGAAAAAGGGTCTGAGCGATTTGAAAAGATTCTTATTGGAAATGATGGAATCTTTACAATCAATTTAATGTTGGTTAATATAACAATTCGAAGGCAACTCTTGCAGCGATGAATATATATCCGGAGAGAGCCAATCAGGACGAAAAGAAGCAAGGGGGCAACTGATGATGTTCGTTGAAAGGGCCTGAAAGTGAAGAAATTTGTTCAGATTATACTGTTTGCGTTGCTGTTATGTCTGCCTTATTTACAGGGAGATTGTCTTAAGGCCTCGCAAAGTGATTTTTCCGCAACTGAACAAGCTATGCGCAGCGGTTATGAAAGAGCAGTGAATGAATCGGCGAGGGATATTCCGGTTGCGTACGATGTTGATGTTGTGGTTGTCGGTGGTACTTCGGGCGGTGTAGCTGCGGCAGTCGCAGCAGCCCAAGGCGGAGCCAGAGTTTTTCTGGCGGCGCAGCGTCCATACCTTGGTGAAGATATCTGCGGCACATATCGGCTGTGGCTGGAGCCGGGTGAGGTACCGGCCTCGCCGTTCGCTAAGAAGGTTTTTGCCGGGCCGGCTGTTTCGTCTTTGGCGCGGAACAGAATCGAATTCACCTATGAAGCAGACAAATCGCCCGCCGTCATGCACAAAGACACACAACCACCGTCATTACTTACTGACGGTAAATGGCGCAGTGCGGCGAGTCAGAGCGTTCAGTACGACGGTGACGTGACCCTAATCGCAGACCTGAGGACTGAATATCAACTCAAGAAGGTCTATGTTATGGCCTATCAGCGTCGCAATCCCGGACGAAGTGATGACTTTGAGGTAAAGAGCATAACTGTTTATCTCAGTAGCGATAAACGACAATGGAAGCAATGTGCCGTCATAAAGAACAAGAGACTTGGGGAGGTTCTCCTTGAACCTTGGGGGCCGGTGGAACTCTCGGCGTTGGTTGCCGGTAATGCTCGGTACGTAAAATTCCGTATCGAAAAGAGTCCCGATGTCAATAGATTGCTCTTGGGCGAGATTGTGATAGAAAATGACCGTCCATTAGCTGAGTTCGATAAGGCGGCTATGAGAATCCCCACAACACCCATGCAGGTAAAGCGCACGTTGGATGAAGCTCTGCTCGAAGCAGGTGTACAGTTTCTGTATAGCTGTTATGCAACCAACGTGCTGCATGACAATGATGGGAAACTGGCAGGCATTGTAATGGCTAACCGTTCCGGCCGACAGGCTGTTAAAGCTAAGATCATCATTGATGCGACACATCGAGCGACTGTAGCGAGAATTGCGGGCGCTGCTTTCGAACCCTACTCGGCGGGAATCCAAACCTTCAAGCGTATCGTTGTCGGCGACCAGGTGTGGTCCGACAAAGAACTCCCGGCGAGAAAAATGCCTGCCCCGATACCGACAAGCGACGGTCCGGCTCGCCAAGCTGTCGAGTACACGCTCAAGATACCGATGGAAGACGGCTCTTTTGCGTCCTTTGCGAAAGCCGAGCAAATTGCGCGCGACAAAACCTGGAATCCGACTGTGGAGGATGCTTCAGAGGTGCTTTTTCAGGTTCCGCCAGATCCACTTAAGGGCAAGAAGAGCCAGTCTGGTGCCTGGCCCGGCGCGGAAAAGATTGATTTGGATGTCTTCCGATCCAGGAGTGTTGAACGCCTATTCGTGCTTAGTGGTTGCGCCGATATATCTCGCCGTGCAGCGGCGAAGCTGCTTAGGCCATTGGAGTTAATGAAGGTTGGCAGTCGCATCGGCGAGGCTGCCGCTTCGCAGGCGAAAAATATTCCAAGGCCGGTCAATATCAAAGTTCGCGGCAAAGCTCTGCAACCTGCAAGCCCCGGAGATATCCATGAAAACCTCACTGGGATCCGCCCGGAGCAAAAGGGGCTTACGAGCATTTCCACAGAAAAGCGTGAAGTACCCGTTCTCGGAGAGTATGACGTTGTGGTAGTCGGCGGTGGTACAGGTGGAGCGCCGGCAGGTATCGCTGCGGCGCGGCAGGGGGCAAAGGTGCTTGTAGTTGAGTATCTCCACGGTCTCGGCGGCGTGGGGACGATGGGATATATCAGCAAATATTATTACGGTTATATTCACGGATTTACCAAGGAAATCGATGATGGTGTCGCCGGTTACGGAGGGTATGACAGGGCAAGGCGTGAGGGATGGAATGTCGAGTGGAAGAAAGAATGGTATCGCAGCGAATTGCGTAAAGCCGGCGCGGATATCTGGTTCGGTGTGCTCGGATGTGGTGCGTTTGTTGATGGCCGGGATGTCAAAGGTGTTGTTGTTGCCACGCCGGAAGGACGCGGGGTGGTACTTGCCAAGACGGTCATCGATTCGACAGGCAACGCAGATGTTGCCGCTTCGGCAGGTGCTGCGTGTGTTTATACTGACGGAACGAACGTTGCTGTACAAGGCGCAGGGCTTCCCCCGCTCAGGCTCGGCGCCGGCTACACCAACACCGATTGGACGTTCATTGACGACGGTGATGTCCTTGATATCTGGCGTGCATTCGTTGTAGCTAAGAAAAAATATAAGGATGCCTATGATTTAGGCCAATTGCTGGACACACGGGAGCGCCGGCGAATAGTCGGCGACTTTACGATGTCACCGATGGATATCTCGATCGGACGGACGTATCCTGACACCATTGTAATTTCTCGGAGCAATTTCGACACGCACGGTTTTACAATTCATCCGGTTTTTATGATAAGACCTCCGGACCGTGAAGAGATGTTCGTAGACGTACCTTACCGTTGCTTGTTACCAAAGGGGCTGGATGGCATTCTGGTCACGGGGCTTGGCGTTAGCGCTCATCGTGACGCCATGCCGGTTATCCGGATGCAGGCTGATATACAGAACCAGGGCTACGCGGCGGGTGTAGCAGCCGCAATGGCTGCCCGGAGCGGCAAATCAGTTCGCGATATTGATATCAAGGCACTTCAAAAACATCTTGTTGAGAAAGGAAATTTGCCTGAAAGGGTTCTGACCGACGAAGATTCGTTCCCATTGTCTCAGGAAAAGATTGCTGAGGCTGTCGAGCGTGTTGTGAATGACTTCGAAGGATTGGAGATTATTCTCACCCAGCGACAGGATGCAGTGCCGTTGCTTAAGAAGGCTTATGAGAATACTAAGGCGGAAAAGAGCAAGCTTGTATATGCCCATATTCTTGGCATGTTGGGGGATCCGATAGGTGCCGGCACGCTGGCCGAGGCAGTGCGGTCACGCAGTTGGGACAAGGGCTGGAATTACACGGGGATGGGCCAATTCGGAATGAGCATGAGTGAGCTTGACAGTTTGATTGTTGCTCTGGGCCGAACGCGCGATGAGCATGCGCTAGTGGTGATTTTGGAGAAAGTCGAGCAGCTTGATGTAGAAAGTGAGTTCTCGCATTGTAGGGCGGTGGCAATGGCGCTTGAGAGCCTTGGCGAGCTGGCTGCCGCGAAGCCTCTGGCCATGCTGCTGGCTAAACCCGGCATACAAGGTCACGCTTTTACCGATATCGACAGGGCCGGTCGCGGAATTCCGTCAAGCGCCACCGATACGATAACGAGGAATAACTCCCTGCGTGAGCTGGTACTGGCGCGCGCCCTGTATCATTGCGGTGATTATGAAGGGCTCGGTGAAAAAATCCTGAAAGAATACGCCGGCGACCTTCGCGCCCATTATGCCCGTCACGCCGGCGCGGTGCTGCAGAAACATGGCATCGCCGGAGAAGCTGTGCAGTGACGGGCGTATAGGCATGGAATTGCCATGCCTTGTTTCCTGTCTCAGCGGTAAAAGATGAAAGACAGAGTTGTTATATTTGGTGCCGGCGCCGTCGGGCGAGGTTTTATTGCCAGACTGCTTGTTGCAAATGGATTGACGCCGGTTTTCGTTGAGGCCGATGTGCAATTGGCTCGGCGTATAAGCGAGGTTGATAGTTACATTGTACATGTAACGGGGGCGGGAAAAAGGGAGTGTCATGTATCCGGTTATAAGGTTCTCACGCCCGAACAAGGCGGGGAAATCTCAAAAGCGCTGGCGAATTGTCTTTTCATGGCAACCGCCGTCGGAGGCCGGAATCTCGAAACAGTAGCTCGGATCGTGACATCAGGATTGGAAGGAGCCTCGAAGCAGCGAGACAAACCCCTGAATATTCTGCTATGTGAAAACTGGCCCGATGCCGAAAAAGTGCTTGCCGAAGCTTTACTGAAAGCCGGATGCGACGAAGAAAGTTTTGCTTGTGTTCGCTGCTCTGTCGAACGCATGGTGCGAGGTGCGGAAAACGAGCTTGATTTAATCGCTGAAGGCGGTCAGACGTTTTATGTGGATAGAAGGACATGGAAAGGAGAGCAGGGCGGCGTTGTTTGCGGGATTGAAGGATTAACTTTCACCGACAGCATTGAGGCCATTTACGCACGCAAACTGTATACGAGTAATGCCGGCGGGGCGGCTCTGGCGTATTTCGGCTTTCTTTCCGATTGTCACTTTTTGTACGAGGCTCTGGAAATACCTGAAATCAGGAAGAACTTGACAGAGCTGTTGAATGTTGCTAAACAATGCCTTATTGAGTCTTTCGGTTTAGATGAGACCGGATTGCAGGGGCATCTTGATGAGTTGATGATCCGGCGTTTTCCCAATCGGGACCTGGCCGATACGGTTCAGCGAGTCGCTCGCAATCCGCTTCGAAAGTTGGGATCGCAGGAGCGGTTGGCCGGACTGGCGCATTTGTTGCGACGGCATGCTCTTTGGGCCGAACCAGTGTCCCGTGTGATTGGCTCTGCGTTGCACTATCGTGATCCGGTGGATCCGGAGAGTCTTGAACTTGGCCGGATCATCACTCTGAAAGGGGCCGGCGCGATCCTGGAAGATGTGTGCGGCTTCAAAAGACAAGATACATGCTTTGAGGAATGCCTCGAATTTTATGATTACTATTCGTAACTAAGGAGAAATAAAATGGCTGGAGAATATCGTTTTTCATTTGGGCCGTGGAATATCCACGAGGGAGCCGATCCGTTTGGGCCGACGGTCAGAGATAGTATTACGTTCGGTAAGAAGCTAAAGTTGTATAAAAAATTGGGCTTTGATGCCGTACAGTTTCACGATGACGATGCCGTGCCGGACATGGAGAATCTCAGCCCCGAGCAGATCATCAAAAAGGCTGAAGAAGTGCGGGATTTGCTTGAGAGCGAGGGCCTGGTGGCGGAGTTTGTTGCGCCCAGACTGTGGGAGGGCGGCAAAACAATCGATGGTGCTTACACATCGAACGACCCGGCCTGTCGCGCATACGCCAAAGAGCGCAGTCGGCGCATGCTCGATATTACCGCCGCGCTCGATTGCAAACTGGTCGTTTTGTGGCTCGCCCGCGAGGGAACGTATATCCGCGAAGCCAAGGACAGCAAAGTTGCCGTAGAGCGGATCGCCGAGGCAATAAATGACATGCTTGCTTACAATCCCGACGTTAAAATTGCAATTGAGCCGAAGCCGAATGAGCCTATGGATCAGGCCTATATACCGACAACGGGGCATGCTGTTGCCATTAGCTACCTGACAAACGATCCGG
Organism: uncultured Phycisphaerae bacterium; assembly: GCA_965372295.1. Classification (GTDB taxonomy): domain Bacteria; phylum Planctomycetota; class Phycisphaerae; order Sedimentisphaerales; family Anaerobacaceae; genus JAFGPJ01. The sequence goes on along the minus strand of CBDVBU010000073.1, from coordinate 3,254 downwards.
AACGAGTCGGAGTCAATATTGAAACCGCCCACGCAATTCTTGCCGGGCTTGATCCTTCGGATGAAATGGGTTTTGCCCTTGCTTATGACAAGCTCTTTACCGTTCATCTGAACGACCAGAACGGCCTGAAATTCGACGAGGACAAAAGCTTCGGTTCCGTGGATTTGAGAAGGGCGTTCAATCAGGTGCGCATTCTCGATCAATACGATTACGGTAAAGGCGGCGAGTTCGTCGGCCTGGATGTTAAAGCGATGCGTACCCAAAAGCAGGAAGTGGCTACCAAACATTTAACCAACAGCAAAACAATTTTCCTGCACCTGGTTGACCTCGTAAGAAGTCTTGACAAGAACAATGTTGAAAAATTAATCGGCGAGCGCGATTACGAAGAATTGGATATGCTTATAATCAAGCATTTGATGGGCAAATAGGATGATAAGGAGGTTTCTCAGAGTATGACTGCGACGAGCGAAAAGACTGTATTGAGTTTAGGTGCTCACCCTGACGATGCTGAATTCTTCTGTGCCGGGACACTTGCATTGCTGCGTGAGAAAGGCTGGGAGATACATATCGCTACGATGGCGCCGGGAGATTGCGGGACGGTGCAGTACAGCAGGGAAGAGATCAGCAGGATTCGAAAGGGCGAAGCCGCCAAGTCCGCGGCAATTTTGGACGGCACCTATCACTGCCTTGAAGAGGGTGATATCTTCATTTTGTATGACAGGCAATCGCTGCTCAAAGCGATTGAACTGCTTCGCAAGATCAAACCTGCAATCGTCTTTACCACAAGCCCGTCGGATTATATGGTTGACCACGAAATGGCCAGCAAGATTGCTCAAACGGCTTGTTTTGCCTGCGGAGTAGTAAACGTCGAGACGCCCGGCGCCGAACCGTTTGAACCTATACCGCATCTATACTATATGGATGCGGCGGAACAGAAGGACAAGTTCGGCACGGAGATTAAAGCCGGCACAATAGTCAATATAACCGCCGTGATAGACACCAAGGAAAAGATGCTTTGTTGTCATGAAAGTCAACGGCACTGGCTTATGACACATCACGGTATGGATGAATACGTAAGCATGATGAAGGTTTCCGACGAAAAGAGAGGCCGGGAAATAAACTCGGACTTTGCAGAAGGTTTCAGGCAGCATTTGGGTCACGCGTATCCACAGGACAATATCCTCAAGACCGAACTCGGTGACCTGGTTCATATCGTATAAGGAGATCGTCAATGGCAAGAAAAATCAGCATGTTGGCGCCCGAATGGTGGGATTATACCACGCTTGATGATGAAATTCTCAACGATGCTGCGAAACTAACGGCCGAAGATATGGCCGGCCTGGGCAGGGAAGGTTTCAATGTGGTCTTTTATGACACGCTTGAGGATTTCTATCTGGCCGAAGCGCTGGAATATATTGCGACATGGAAACAGGCGACGGCAGATAATCCCGCGGGAATCTGCGGGCCAATCGGGCCTACCGAGCAGCTTCCGCTTGTGGTGCGACTCGTCAATGAATTAAAGCTGGATCTGAAGAACGCCCATTTCTGGGGTATGGACGAATGGTATATGGACGGCAAAGAAGTGCCGGCGTCGCATCCTTTGTCCTTCGCGAAGGCGGATATGGAGCTTTGTTTTAATCGCATTGACGATAAGCTCAGGATGCCGGAATCTAATATCCATTTTCCGAAGGCCGATCCGAGCGAGTATATCAAAAGTTGGGACGGAGTCCGCTGCATCGTGATGCAGGGGGGGCAGGGTGATATCAAGCACTGGGCGTTCAATGATCCGGTGAAACGTCAGGGTGATTACAAGAACGGGCCGCCGACGCCACAGGAATACGGCCGGCTGACAACGCGAGTGGTGGATTTGCACCCGGTGACCGTGATGCAGAACGCACGGACCAGCGGAGGTGGTGTTGTGACTGGCGTACCGACCAAAGCGATTACCGTCGGGCCTGTTCAGACGTGGCAGGCGGAGAAAGTTTCGATATGGCATGCGGGCACGCACGATAATCCCTTCGGTATGAGATTGACAACACTGATGATCGGCAGGAAAATCGCGGACAGTTCGGTGCCAATGTCGCTTCTGGCGGGGCATCCGAATGTTCAGTTCAATTTCTACAGGCCTGCCATAGGTAAATGTGAAACCGAAATGCACTGAAAAACTGACAAATTGCATTTTGTGAGAACTGGAATATGGCAACAGATGTATTAATTTTAAATACGGCCGTAGCGGATTTAAGAAGGACGGATTTCGAATTTGCCGATGAACTGGTGGGTAAAGGCGGATTGGCTAAGTGCAAAACCGAAGATATGCCAGACTATTCTCAGCAACAACTGGCCGAATGGATCGAACAGGGATTTGCAACAGCAGGCGGCCCAGGCAATACGGCACCTCTGATCGCAAGAACGGAGTTGAATGTCGCCGTCGGAGTGAATCTCGGCAGGGGAGATTACGATGGTTTGGATGCCCAGGGCAGATTTTTCCACGATGTGATGACGACTAACGGCATAGATATATCGCAAATTCATATCCACCCTGATTTACACACGGGGACAACGTTTATTCACAGCACCGTCGGTCAGGACAGGGGTGGGATTGCTTATTTCCCCGGCGCTAATGATGATTTTGATTTTGAGATATTCAAAGGAGCCTTTGAGCGATTGCAGCCCCGTATGGTTTATTATATGTACTCCGGCTTATCCAATCGGGGCGACGCCAATGGCGGACGGGATTTGGCTGAGTTTATCAAATGGTGTCGCGGCAACGGTGCCGTTACAATTGTAGACAGCCATACGTTGACGGGAAATCCTCGCTCGCTGATCGAACAGGGCGTTGCAGTAAAGGAGTATCGGCTCTTGGAGCCGCTGCTGCCCGAGGTTGATTTGTTCTTTACCTCCTGCGATGAGGCCAAGCTGATCGAAAATACGCTTGCTCCGGGACGAAAATGGAGCAAGTTCGAGGAGCATGAAAACAACGTGCACTTCCTTGAGTTTTTGACCGAAAAATTCTGGCGCCAAGACGGCAGAACAAAGCTGTTCGGCGTGACCGTCAGCGACGGTGCCTATGAACAGCATGTGCATACGGACGAAACCATCGATGGCCCAAATCGCATTAAGTCCCGATTCATGGCGGGGGAGGTGGTTGACCTCGTAGGGGCGGGGGATTCGTTCAGAGCAGGGCTTATTACGTATGTTGCCTCTCATTTGGATGAGTTTAAGGACGGTTCGATAGACTTCACAGAAGCGGTGCA
>CBDVBU010000072.1:0-11676 GCA_965372295.1 uncultured Phycisphaerae bacterium | reverse complement strand
GAGGAGTTCTGAAATGCAGGTAAATCATCATATAGCAATCGGCAACCTACAGAACGAATACGGCATAAAGTCGAACGGCCGCGGATGGATACCAAAAGCGCCTTTGTCTCTGGTATTACTGGCTGTCGGATTGCTCGTGTTCGCTCAGACGTCATATCTTCAGGGCGGTTCGAACTCCGAGAGCGGGGACGTTTTCAGTAATCCGAGATTTGTGCCCAAACGGTGGGTGGATGAAAATCGTTCGTCACCACGTGTATCTGATTATGCATTCATGGCACAGGAATCGGACATACAGGAGCCTTCACTCATTATCAGTGAGTTTATGGCAATCAACGGCAGTAAGCCGCCACTGGACGCCGGAGAGCTTCTGGACGAAGACGGTGACTCGTCCGACTGGATCGAGATATATAATCCGATGGATACAGCCATCGACCTGAATGGCTGGTATTTAACTGATAGCACCGACAATCTGAAACGATGGAAATTTCCGTCCGTCCATATCCAACCAGGCCAGTTTAAGATTATCTTCGCTTCAGGAAAAGACCGGGACGATCCGGACGATGAACTGCACACCAACTTTATGCTCACCGGAAGCGCCGGCTTCCTGGCCCTCGTAAAACCTGACGGTGAAACAATCGAGAACGCTTACGAATATCCACAGCAATTCGGCAACTTTTCTTACGGGCTAAGCAGTGGCGCAGCCGTCCTGGCTACCGAAACAACGCTCATAGATGAATCCGCACCTGCAACGACACTGATTCCAACAGATAACTCCCTTGGTCTGAGTTGGACCGAGCCGGCATTTAACGACTCGCAATGGCGCAGCGGCAAAACCGGCGTCGGCTATGACTACGGAGCCCTGATCGGCCTTGACGTTAGCGCAATGAGAAACGTCAATCGGACGGTTTACGTCCGCATTCCATTTCTCGTTGTGAATGTCTCGGTCATCGACGAGTTGACATTGCGCTTGAAATACGAAGACGGTTTCGTGGCTTATCTGAACGGCCATGAGCTGGGATCAGACAACGCACCTGGCTCTCATGAGCTGACATGGAATTCCGGTTCGAACGGAAACCGGGATGACAATCTTGCCGTCAATTTTCAGGATTTTGACATTAGCGCCTACAAGGATTTACTTGTTTTGGGTCTAAATGTACTGGCAATTCATGGCCTGAACGGCAGTATGGGAAGTTCGGACCTGCTTATTCTGCCGAAGTTGATCGCCACAGAGCTTGAATCAATCGAGCTTTCTGCGGATGCCGAAGGTTACTTCGAAAGACCCACGCCCGGCGGAAAAAACAGCGGAGCCATACCAAGTCTCGGCCCGGCTATCCGCAACGTCACGGAGAATCCGCCGCAGCCAAATTCTAACGAAGACCTGATCATCAGGGCCGAGGTGACAGAGACATTTGATCCTATCTCCTTTTTATCACTGGTCTACCATATCAATTTCGGCGGCAGCAACAGCATAACGATGTTCGATGACGGACTTCATAACGACGGAGCGGCCAACGACAATATATACGCAGCCACCATTCCAGCCGGCAAATACGGTCCCGGCGACATGGTCCGCTGGAAGATTATGTCGTTTGATACCCAGTACAATATTTCCCACAGCCCTCTTTTTCTCGTGAAAGAAGGCAGAATACAATCGCCCGAATACTTCGGCGCCGTGGTGGCCAACCCGTCCATTCACACCGCGCTGCCGGTCTTTCATTACTTCGTCGAAAATACCGGTGCCGCAGGCAGCCGCTCCGGCACCAGAGCATCTGTGTTCTATGATGGTGAATTCTATGACAATGTTTTTGTGCGACTTCGCGGCGGCTACACCACTCACGGGCGAAGGTTCGAATTCAACGACGGCCATCATTTTCGCTTCGATCCCGGCCTGCCTCGCGTCGACGATATCAATCTGAACGAACGGGGAAACAACGACCAAACCTACATACGCCAGGTCCTGAGTTGGGAGACTTATGTTAACGCCGGCCAGCCCGGCAGCCTTTCGTTTCCGATGCACGTCAGGCGCAACGGCCGTTACCTGGCCGTCCGCATTTTCATCGAACAGCAGGACCGGGATATGCTGCGCAGAAACAATCTTGATCCGGACGGAGCGCTGTACAAAATGTACGACGACCTGCAAAACGGAAGAATCGACGGGGAAGGCAGACACAGGAAAAAGACCCGTCTGGACGAGGACTCCAGCGATCTTCTTGCACTGGCCGGCGGCATTGACACCCGCAATCCCAACCGGGATCAATTCGTGTTCGACAACGTCAATATCCCCGCCATGATAAACTACTGGGCCTCATCGGTAATCATGCACGAAAACGACCATACCCACAAGAACTACTACGCATATCGTGACACATGGGACCCCATAAATAATCCCGGCGGAACGAACGAGTGGATGTTCCTGCCCTGGGACAAAGACCTCACATTTGGGATTAACAACGGTATCGGCGGCGTCATCGCCGATAAGGATTGGCCGGGAGATATACGTTCTCCGAGTCATCCGTTCTACGGTTGTTCCGAGCACCAGAAGAATGACCGCCAGTGGAACTGTCTTATCGACGCTCTTCATGACAATACAGTAATTCGCCGGATGTATCTGCGCCGGCTGCGAACACTGATGGACGATCTGCTTCAGCCGCCGGGCACTCCCGTCGCTGAGCTTAAGTTCGAAAAAAGAATCGACGAATTAAAAGTCCAGCTTGCCATCGAATTAGGCGGCACTGGATGGTACAACGATCTCGATAGGATAAAAACCGATTATCTGACAGTACGGCGCCGGCACCTGTTCGAAAATCACAGTATCCACAATCCCAGTTACAACCAGAATGCCGGCATTCCCGACGCTCAACCGGCCAATGTAACTATTAATTTTGGAACGGTCGATTTCAATCCCCTCTCCGGCAACCAGGACGAAGAATACATCGAGTTGTCCAATCCCAACGAGTTTGCGGTTGATATTTCCGGTTGGAGTCTGCAAGACGGCGTAGAACATCTATTCCCGCCGGGCACGGTCATTCAGAGATATGGAAAACTCTACGTCACACCAAATGCCGTAGCTTTCCGCAACCGTACGAGAAGTCCGAGGGGAGGTATGAAATTATTGGTGCAGGGCAACTACAAAGGCCATCTCTCCAGTTGGGGAGAAACTATAAATCTTCTCGACAGCAACGGGACTCCAGTCAACGCCCTTACTTACCCGGGCGATCCGAGCGACCAGCAAAGACACCTTCGGATTACCGAAGTGATGTACAATCCGGCTGAGGGAGGCGTTTTTGATAGCCAGGAGTATGAGTATATCGAGCTTAAGAACATCGGAACCGCCCCGCTTCCATTAACCGGCGTGAAATTTACAGATGGAATTTCTTTCAACCTCCCCGGCATAACTTTAGCTGTCGGCGATTATGTCATTGTCGTGAAAAATCAAGCCGCATTTGCTTCGCGATATACAGTACCCAGCAACGTCCAGGTTGTAGGCCCATACGACGGGCAATTATCCAACAGCGGAGAAAACCTAAAACTGGAAGACTCGACCAACAGCACGATTCTGGAATTCGGTTACAAAGACGGCTGGTACGATATTACCGATGGTATGGATTTCTCTCTGACTATAAAAGATCCGACCGGCACAGACCTTGACCAGTGGGACAGTAAGAGCGCCTGGCGCCCAAGCGCCGGCGCAGGTGGCTCGCCCGGCTGGGACGATACGGATGAGATTCCGGCACTTGGCGAGGTGGTGATTAACGAACTCTTAACTCATTCACACGCTGGCGATCCTGACTGGATCGAGCTGTACAATACGACTGACGCTGCCATCAATATCGGCGGCTGGTTCCTGAGCGACAGTTCTATTGACTTTATGAAATACGAAATTTCCGCCGGTATTACAATCGAACCATACGGCTACATTGTATTATATGAAGACCTGCATTTCGGCAATTGTGGCGAGGGCATCCCGCCATCGCAAAAAAAACAAGGCCAGGATGGCCTCGCCACAGATCCTGGCTGTCATGTGCCCTTCGCCCTCAGCGAGAATGGCGAAACGCTGTATCTGCACTCCGGCGACGAAGGCGTATTGACCGGATACAGCGATCAGGAGAAATTTGACGCTTCGGAAACCGGCATCGCCTTCGGCCGCTATCAGAAAAGTACCGGCACGTTCAATTTCGTGGCAATGAGCCAGAACACTCCGGGCAGCGCCAATGCCTATCCGAAGGTCGGCCCGATCGTTATCAGCGAGATTATGTACAATCCCGTTAGTGTCGAGGGCGTCCCGCCCTCGGATCGCGGGCAGGATGCCCGCGACACGGAGTATATCGAATTGCTCAACATCAGCGATTCGGCGGTTATATTGACCGGGTATGATAATGAACAACTCATTGACGTTCCCTGGCGGCTCGCCGACGACAGCAACGGAATCAGCTTTGATTTTCCACTCGGCACCACGATGGCCCCCGGCGAGTATTTGCTCTTAGTCAAGGACCTGGTGGCATTTGATTCAGCATATCCTGCTGCCAGCGGCGGCGTACAAATCTTCGAATGGGGCACAGGCAGACTAAACAACGCCGGCGAGAAGATACAACTCTCTAAACCTGGCGACCAGGTCGAAGACACGCGCTATTATATCCGCGTTGACCGCGTCAATTACAGCGACGGTTCTCATCCCGCCGGCGAGGACCCCTGGCCCACCGAGCCGGATGGGACAGGCCAATCTCTGACGCGAAAAGTTCCCGCCGATTACGGCAACGATCCGGAAAATTGGATCGCGGCGAATCCTTCACCCGGCCAATAGACTCTCATGGATGCTTACCGCTTTCAAGGGGCCAGGCAACCTTAACCGGGTCTTTTTGCCGCACTTGACAATCTGCGCATTATCATGTTTATTAGCATTCGGCAGGTACTCTGCCGCAAAGTGGCTGAAGAATAATGATAGCACAGAAATCTGCAAACAATAGATTTATGCAAGAGCCAAAGAACAGGGAGGTATTATGAATACGACTCAAATTGGACGCCGGGATTTTTTAAAAACAACCGGTCTGGTAGCCACTGGCCTGGTCCTGGGGGGTTGTCAAACGTCTAAAACGACATCCGGCAACAAGGACCGCCCTAATGTCGTCGTTATTTTTACCGACGACCAGCGATGGGACTGTGTTGGGATTATGCCTAAACCGCTGCTGGGTATAAAAACTCCTCATCTGGATCGACTGGCTAAAGAAGGAGCGTTATTCGAGAACATGTTCGTCACGACCAGTCTTTGCTCGCCGAGCCGGGCTTCGTTTCTTTCAGGGCTGTATGCCCACTCGCACGGCGTGATGAACAACTTCACGGATTATCCCACGAATCTGGCAAGCTACCCTCGCCGACTTCAGGAGGCCGGATACAACACCGCCTATATCGGCAAATGGCACATGGGCGAGCAGGATGACGAAAAACGTCCCGGCTTCGATTACTGGATCACACATAAGGGCCAGGGCAAATATCACGACACCACCTTCAATATCAACGGAACTCGCCGACTTGTCAAAGGCTACTATACCTCATGCGTCATCGATATGGCCTCGGACTGGTTGAAAGGCAAGCGCAAAACTGATAAGCCGTTCATGCTGATCCTGGGGCACAAGGCCCCCCACGGTCCTTTTGTCCCCGAAGAAAAATACAAACACACTTACGACGATGTCCCGGTCCCTTATCCCGAGACCGGCTTTCATCTGGAAACCAAGCCGAAATGGGTGACCGAGCGGCTGGATACGTGGCACGGCATCTACGGACCGCTCTACGGTTTCCGCAAAGACTTCCCGGACAAACGTCCTGAGGGCGTCGATATTTTTGGTACGTTCGTCCGAAGTTATACCGGCACTATCAACTCAGTTGACGACAGTGTGGGCGAGATTTACAAAGCACTCGACGAGATCGGCGAGTTCGATAATACGCTCATAATCTTTACGAGCGATAATTCATTTTTGCTCGGCGAACACGGCATGATCGACAAGCGAACCATGCACGAAGAAAGCATCCGTGTTCCGTTGATTGTTCGTTATCCGAAGCTGGTCAAACCCGGCACAGTTATAAAGCAGCAGGTCCTGAATATCGACATGGCTCCTTCGATTGTTGATATCTGCCTGACCAGGCCGCTCAAAAACATACACGGCAAGTCATGGAAGCAACTGCTGAAGGGAAATGAAAAAGGCTGGAGAAAATCATGGCTTTACGAATACAACTACGAGAAACAGTTCCCTTATACGCCCAACGTGCGAGGTGTCCGTACCGATACGTGGAAATATGTACACTATCCTCACGGTGACGAAGGGACGGACCGCCACATGGCCGAGTTGTATAATCTCAAGGAAGATCCGAACGAAAAAAATAACCTTATTAATGATCCGAAATATGCTTCCATCGTCGCAGAATTGAAGGCCGAACTGGCCCGTCTGCTCAAACAAACCGGCGCGTTACCGGACAAGATGCCTCTCGACGAAGGAGTAAAAATGGAGCTGCCGGAAGAATCGATTCGATAATATAATGCCAAAATTGCGCTGAAATATATTCATAGCAACGCGGGCGAGAGCCTGCGTTAGATATTACATTTGGAGGTTTTATTATGGGTAAGGGGAGCAAAAAGACTTCAAGACGTGAGTTTTTGCAAGGAGCCGCCGGGGCCGTGACGGCGTTTACGATTGTGCCGAGTCACGTACTGGGAGGAGCAGGCCGAACAGCTCCCAGCGACAAACTTAACATTGCCATTATCGGTGCCGGCGGGAGAGGCGGTGCAAGCGTGGGCGGTTGCGGCGGAGAGAACATTGTTGCCTTGTGCGACGTGGATACCAAGCGAGCAGGGGGAGCATTTGAAAAACATCCCAGCGCCAAAGTGTACCAGGATTTTCGCAAAATGCTGGATGAGATGGATAACCGGATCGATGCGGTAGCGGTCTGCACGCCGGATCATACACATGCCGTTGCATGTATGGATGCAATCAGAAGGTCAAAACACGTGTTCTGCGAAAAACCGCTGGCCCATTCGATTTACGAAATTCGAGAGCTTGTCAAAACCGCACGCAAGCATAAGGTAGTGACACAATTAGGCAATCAGGGACATTCAGCTCATTCTATCCGCATGTTCTGCGAGTGGATCTGGGACGGGGCCATCGGCGAGGTTTACGAAGTCCACGCAGGCTGCACTGCAAACCACTGCAAGATAAGCCAATTGTCGAAGCGAAGTGAGATTCACGACATTCCATCCGGGCTGAACTGGGACCTCTGGCTGGGGCCGGCCAAACATCGCTCGTACAATCCGATGTACGCACCGGGTAGCTGGCGAGGCTGGATGCCGTTCGGTTCCGGAACGATTGGCGACTGGGTCTGTCACGTAGTCGATCCGGTCTTTTGGGCCTTGGATCTGGGGGCCCCGAAGACAATTCAGGCCGAGGCCGAGGCCGAGGGCTACGATCCCAAAGAGCACGCCGACACGTTCCCGCACGGTTCTGTGATAACGTTCGAGTTTCCGGCCAAAGGTAAGCGCGGCCCCGTCAAGCTTCTCTGGCACAGTGGCAAGAGAGAGATTCCGCGTCCCGCCGAGTTGGAAGAGGGCAGAAAGCTAAGTAAGACTGGAGCGATTGTGATCGGCAGAAAAGGCAAAATCATGTACGGCTCGCACGGCGCCGGCGGAGTTCGGATCATCCCCGAGCCAAAGATGAAGGCATACGAGCGACCCGAACCGACGATCCCGCGCGTTAGGGGTCATCATCAAGATTGGTTGCAGGCGATCAAGAATGGCGGACAAGCCGGGTCGAATTTCGATTACGGCGGACCTCTGACGGAGCTTGCCCGGCTGGGAATCATTGCAATGCAGATGTTAGGGCAAAAACTCGAGTGGGACAGCGAGAACATGAAGTTTACCAACTGCGACGAGGCGAACCGATTTATCAATCCGCCATCGCGGCAAGGCTGGACACTATAGCAAGATTTCGGTAAAACTGAAAACAGGCATATATTATTGAAGAGTATCGTGAAATTGGTGTTAAATTGAAAATCCCCATTGTTGAAATCAGGAGGTTATCATGTCTTCCAACCGTATGAACAGGAGAGAATTTGTCGGACTGACAACGGCAGGTATCGCCGGCGGAGTCCTCGGTTTTAGTACCCCAGCGTATGCCAACAGCAACACGGAAGGATGGAACCCGGACAAGCCTCTTATTGCGACCGGGGAAAAATTGAGCGTTCAGCCGGTTCTTATGTATAGAATTCCCCAGCGCAGGCAGGCGACATCCTGGAAATCGTGGGGAGGCATACAAACCGAGCAGGCCGTAGAGGACGAGGCAAAAAGAATTTCGCAAGAACTTGCCGCGCTCTCCGCCGGCGCTGATTTCCCGTTCGAAATACTTCCCGTTGCCAAAGTCAAGACCGTTGAACAAGCGTTGCAAGTGCACAAGAACGATTACGATGTCATCGTAGTCTATCCCGCCACGGGCTCGGGAGATTTGCTCAGGGCATGTTTTGCAAGAGAAAAAGACAGGGACACGATTATCTTTGCCCGGCATCGTTCCGGCCCGGTTTATTATTGGTATGAAGCGCTGAGCGTTAGTTATCTGAGCACGGATGACGCCTCACAGCAGAACAGCGCTGCAAATCATGGGGACGTTCATGTTGATGATGTAGTCATTGACGATGTGCAGGAGCTGCTTTGGCGACTGCGGGCATTGTATGGGATTAAGAATTTTATAGGAGCACGGATTGTTGCGCTTGGCGGTCCATGGGGCAAATACTCGCCCGAGGCGCCCGGCGTCGCCCGGGATAAATACAAAATCGATATTATCGAAGTCAGTTACGATGTTGCGGCACCGCGCATTAAAAGTATCTTAAAAGACCGCAATCTAATTTCAAAGGCAGAGCAATGGGCGGGCAAGTACCTTTCCCTGCCGAACACGACGCTGATGACGGATAAGAAGTTTATAGTAAATACTTTTTTACTGTACTACTTTTTCAAAAACCTGATGCTCCAGAACAATGCTTCGGCATTTACAATCAAATCCTGCATGAGCGAGATACTGCCGATCGCGGAGACGACGCCGTGCCTTACCCTGAGCCTGCTCAACGATGAGGGACTGCTTGCCTTCTGCGAATCGGATTTTGTCGTGATCCCTTCGGGGATTCTGCTGCACTACATTTCCGGCAAACCCGTTTTTCTGCACAATTCAACTTTTCCACACAATGCAGTCGTAACCTGCGCGCATTGCAGCGCTCCCCGGCGGATGGATGGGACACGTTACGAGCCGGCAAGAATTATGTCACACTACGAATCCGAATACGGTGCCGCCCCGAAAGTGGAAATCCCAAAGGGACAGGAAGTGACATTCATCGATCCCGAATACAGTACGGGTCGCTGGCTCGGGTTTAAGGGAGTTGTCAAAAGCAATCCGTATTATGAAATATGCCGTTCGCAACAGGACGTCGAAATCCAGGGAGACTGGAGACAACTGATCAAGGAAGTCCGGGATTCTCACTGGATGATGGTTTACGGTGATTATCTCAAAGAGCTCGGATACGCATCGCGAAAAATCGGCATCAAGTGGGTGGATATCTCAGAAACATAGCAGACGTGAAATGCCCATACAGACTTTTCTTATCAAAGAATCATATCGATAAATTCAAAATTGTGATAAGATTTTCCTTGACTGGCAGGTGAATAATCTGGTACAAATGAGTACAGATAAAGGCTTAGGATTATGGGTCTTTTAGTTTGTATATCTGTCATAGTCATCTTAAGAGAGGAGGAACTATGCGTAGCAATAGGATTCCAAACAGGAAATTTTCTCCTTTGGAGTAATGATTCCTGAATTTTAACTTATGGTTCCTCTTTAGCTCTCCGAAAAAGGAGGTGGTACCAGGTAGTAAAATGTTCATATCCCATACAAACAGAAAAGAGAAAGCAAGGATTATTATCGGTCGCTTTGGTGTGTAGCCAGAGCGTTATTATCTTAATCCTAATTGTAAGGAGAACTATTATGTGCAGAAGACTAATTTATCTGGTTTCTTTGGTTTTTGTGCTGAGCATGGCAGCTAATGCCTCAGCCGACCTCATTCTTCACTGGCCGTTTGACGATGGTTCAGGAACCACTGCCGCCGACGCAAGTGGCAATGGGCGTGATGGCACACTTGAGGGTGATCCCAAGTGGGTGGCCGGCCAAATAGGCGGCGCGCTGGAGTTCAGCGGTGACGGAGATCGTGTAGTTGACGAGGACGGCGCAAGCTACCTCAACGGTCTGGACGCCGTGACGGTCTGCATCTGGATAAAATCGAACGAAATCAACTCCGATCGCGGCTTTATCATCGGCGAGGAGCCTGATGGCGGTGACAACCTTATGGAGATGCGTTACGACTCTGCCGGCGCGACCGCGGGCGGCACGAACGTGCTGAAGATGGCGGTCGTAGCGCCCAACGATGAACAGCAACTGGAGAGTTCCGTCAACCTTCAGACTACGGAGTGGCAGCACGTGGCGATGGTGTGGAGCCGGAATGAACAACTGAAGTTCTATGTTAACGGCGAATTGGACACACCTACGGCCAATGGTGCGCCTAGAGACGTCTCAACGTCAGACATAACGATGCTGATTGTCGGTCAGGGTGGTAAAGATGCCGGCAGAAGTTGGAATGGTCTAGTCGACGACGTCAGAATCTACAACACCGCCCTGACGCCCGAAGAGATTCAGGCCGCTATGTTAGGTGAAGGGTACCCGTTTGCTATCGGCCCTAAGCCGGAGAACGGTTCCTTGTATGCGGATACATGGGTGACTCTCTCCTGGAAGGCGGGAGATTTTGCCGTTTCGCATGACGTTTATATGGGTGATAACTTCGACGATGTAAACGACGGGGCCGGCGACACGTTCCGAGGCAATCAGGACACGTTGTTTTATGTTGCCGGCTTTCCCGGATATGCTTTTCCTGACGGTCTTGTGCCGGGCACGACATATTACTGGCGAATCGACGAAGTCAACGAAGCCGAGCCGAACAGCCCGTGGAAAGGTGATGTCTGGAGCTTCTCGGTTCCACCAAAGACTGCGTATTTCCCCGATCCTGTTGAAGGTGCCGAATTTATCGACCTGAATGTGACGCTTAGCTGGACGGCAGGTTTCGGTGCAAAATTACACTATATAGTCTTCGGCGAAGATTTTGACGAAGTGAACGACGCTGCCGAGGGCACTCCCAACGGTGCTACGAATTACACTCCCGGCCCGCTTAAGCTGGCTAAGACGTACTATTGGCGTGTCGATGAGTTCGATGGCGCAGAAACGCATAAAGGCGATGTCTGGAGTTTCACTACCGAGGGCGCCGTCAGCGGCCCGAATCCTTCTGATGGCGATATGGGTGTAAGTCCGACACAGATTCTTACATGGGATGCGGGTGCAGTTGCCGCTTCACATGAGGTGTATTTCGGTACGAACGCGGACGCCGTGGCTAATGCTACGACAGCCTCGCCCGAGTACAAGGGGCCAAAGGCCCTTGGCGAGGAGAGCTACGATCCCGGTAAACTCATGTTGAATACGGCTTACTACTGGCGGATCGATGAAGTCAACGGCGTCAATCCCGATAGTCCCTGGGCAGGTAACGTCTGGAGCTTCACGACGGGTGATTTCTTTGTCATAGACGATTTCGAGATCTACGATGCCAACGACA
>CBDVBU010000071.1:0-11764 GCA_965372295.1 uncultured Phycisphaerae bacterium | reverse complement strand
AGAGGCTGCTGAGTAGTGTGCCTCGTCTCCGCTCGGCATGAAGGCTTTCTTCACCCTGAGCGAAGTCGAAGGGCGGGGCCTATGCCAATCAGTTCGGTATAGGCCCCTTTTGTCTCCGCAGGCATTCAGATTGAGCGTTAATCTTTCTATCGTAAGACGATATACTTGAGCGCGTTTAGAATAATCAAGGTTTTAACGTTGGACGCATGAGAATTAGGGCAATCTGCCATAGAATTAAAATGATTCTATTCTCCACAGCTTTCTAAGCAATTCATACATTTGCTGGTCGTGCTGTTTCAATTCAGATCGTACAAACGGATAGAAGTCGTTGGTTCCCAAAATTGCCTCCGTGCACTCGGCAAAATACTCCTGGTCGTTGTTCAAGGCGTAGGCACGCCTGGACTTTCCGGAGATATGTTGAACCGACTCGTATTGTTTACTATCTACCGCTTTGTTGTAGACCTCACGAATTTCGGCATTGTCGTAGCCAAGGACACAATGATGGTAGGAGTGGGCTAATTCGTGCATTACCATCCAGGGTTGATCAAGTGTCCACTTGAGAAAATTCTCAGAATTCGCGATCTCCACGCTACGTGCCTTGTCCGGATTGAAGCCGTTGTTACGCAACCACTGCTCGCTCGGATGGTAGCACATGCATCGATGTCGCGGAGCTTTGTATTCTACCCAGATCGGCACGTTCCTGATTTCTTTGAGGGCTTCATCCGGTACGATACGAGCGATCTGATAAAGCTGGTGGTTTAGCAGTTTCAGTACATCATCAGCGAGGCTGGCGTGATCCGACAATAACTCCTTGTTAACCAACACTCTCCAGCCCTCGATTTCTCTGACTATATAACCGGTGGTGGGGGTATATTCGCTTGAAGCAACACAAACAGCAGGAAGTGTAATACAAATCAGCAATATTTTTTTCATCGAAGATGATTTCCTTGTATGTAAATCTTTAAGAGTACCTTATTTATGTTCGGTGTATACGCACACATTGGTTTCCATTCCTTTTAGTATATAAAGATTGATCGGAAAATGAAGCCACTATTGTTCATTTTTTTGTATGAGCGATGTTTCGGTTCTGGTAATATCGTGTTCGTTAAACTCGAACATCTGGAAATGGAAAGGAGTTGCTATGATGAAGCAAATGGCAAAACGTCCGTTTTGGATCACTTTGACTACACTTTTAATTGTCCCCGCTTTTGTGATATCAATCCAGAGCGTTACGTTGGCGGCGGTCGGTGAGGTGGACGAGAATCGTATTGAAACAATCGCAGCCCAACTTTCTGAAAAGCCCGCGGGTTTTGGCTTGCCCGTTGGCAATCGCAGAGTTTGGAAAAAGCTGTCGGAGAACGATTCATTCAGAAAAATAATCTCCGAAGCGGAAAAGCTTCTGAAAACGCCGATTCCCGATCAACCCGATGATCTGTACCTTGATTTCTCGCGCACCGGAAACCGCACGCGCTGGCAGAGAGTCAGCGGACGTCGGCGGGGAAGAGTCCGTACGTTCGCGCTGGCCGAGTGCCTGGAAAACAAGGGGCGTTTTGTGCCGGCATTCGAAGAAATCGTCCGGGTGCTATGCTCCGAACGGACCTGGGTTATGCCGGCCCACGACAGGCAACTCACAAACTTCCATGGGAAAATCGTTGATATCGATCTTGGCTCCTCGGCGCTGGCCTGGTCGCTTGCAACTGCTGATTACCTGCTGGCCGACAAATTAAGTCCTGAAACACGCCTGCTGATTCGCAACAACCTGGACCGGCGTATTTTTCAGCCGTACAGTGACATGGTATCGGGCAAGCGTAAGAAAAATTGGTGGATGACCGGGACGAATAACTGGAACGCCGTGTGCCTTGCGAGCGTGACGGGTTCGGCGCTGGCCGTGATTGATTCTCGCGAGACACGCGCTCTTTTTATCGTGGCGGCAGAGGATTACTCGAAGAATTTCCTCGAAGGATTCACCGACGACGGCTATTGCTCCGAAGGGCTCGGCTACTGGAATTACGGCTTCGGTTACTATATCATGCTCAGCGAAATGATTCATCAAGCGACAGAAGGCAAATTGGACTTGCTGCAGGATGCTAAGGTGAAACAAGCGGCCACTTTCGGTTCGAGAGTCGAAATCATAAACGGAGTCTATCCCGCCTTTGCCGATTGTTCGATCAGGGCCAGGCCCAGCTCCCGGCTAATGTATTTTATCAGCCGTCGCTTCGGCCTGGGCCTGCGCAATTGGGAGCAAATCGATCCGGTCTCTGCCGGCAGTTCGCTTTATCAGAGTATGATGTATTCATTCCCGAATTCCGCCTCACGGAGTCTGCCGGCACAAAATGCTTCTGATGGTCCCGGCATCAGATCCTGGTTTGAGAAGGCTGGTGTCCTGATTTGCAGGCCGACTGCGAACTCGACCTTGCGTCTGGCAGTTGCCCTCAAGGGCGGCCATAATGCAGAGCATCATAACCACAATGATGTCGGCTCTTTCGTCGTAGTATTAGATGATAAGCCCCTATTGCTCGATCCCGGCGGGGAAGTCTATACCGCTCGCACATTCAGCAGCCGCCGGTATGAAAGCAACGTTCTGAATTCCTTCGGGCATCCTGTCCCCCTTGTGGCCGGCAAATTGCAGCGAACCGGCAGGCAGGCCAGAGGCCGGGTCGTTCGTGAGGACTTTTCCAGAGATACCGACATCCTGGTACTGGATATCTCATCGGCCTACGATGTGCCGGAACTCCAAAAGCTTCAGCGTAAGTTTGTCTATTCCCGGCAGGATTCAGGTTCTTTGACAGTGACCGACGAAGTAGTCTTCTCGAAGCCCTGTGATTTCGGTACGGCCTTTATTACTTTTGACAAATGGCAGCAGGTTTCCACATCATCGCTGGTGATTCGCAATCAGGACAAAGCCCTGCGCGTGGATATAGAGGTCACGGGCGCCGATTTCAAAATCCAGCCTGAAACTATCGAGGAAGAACTCAGCGGTCGCAGACTACCCACTCGATTGGGTATTAACCTGACTAAGCCCGTGCTTCGTGCCGTGGTCTGTCTTACAATCAAACCGGCGAAATAATATTGTTTAATGGGAGAAGAAAATGGAATCTATGAATCGAAGAGGATTTTTGAAAAGTTCAATAGGTGCGGCGACGAGCCTTACTGTCTTGCCCGCGGGAAGAAGTTCGGCGGCGGAAAACAAGGTGGTTCTGGGGATTATGGGAGTCGGCGGCAGGGGACGCGCGCTTATGACAAGCCTCGTGAAAAGGTCTGATGTCAAGATTAAATATATTTGTGACGCCGATACTCGATGCTACGGGCCGGCGGCGGAGATTGTGATTGAAAGCCACGACTACAAGCCGAAATTTGTTCAGGATTTTCGAAAGATGCTGGACGATCCCCAGGTCGATGCGATTGTTATTGCCACTTCCGACCGCTGGCATGCGCTGGCGACGATTATGGCCTGCCAGGCGGGAAAAGACGTTTACGTGGAAAAGCCGCTGTCGCTGAGCATCTGGGACGGCAGAAAAATGGTCGAGGCGGCACGCAAGTATCGCAGGATTGTGCAGGTTGGAACTCAAAGCCGCAGTGCTCCATATACCGACAAGGCCGCCGAGTACATCCGCAGCGGAAAACTGGGGGACATCCATTTGGCCCGTGTATTTCTCATGCAGGAGTCAGGCCCAATTCAGGTAGCAGGTGTTCAGTCTGTGCCGGAAGGTATTGATTATGATTTGTGGTGTGGCCCATCGCCTATGCTGCCTTATCGTCCGGGCAGGTGGTTTTGGAGGCTGTGGGATTTCTATGTCGGCTACATTATGGCCGATATGGTTCATCAGATTGACCTGGTGCGATATCTGATCGGCAAAGATTATCCGGAGACGGTATGCAGTGCAGGAGGAGTCTATCACTTCGACGACGGCAGGGAGCAGCCGGATACGCAGTTCACGACCTTCGAGTTCGATAAGCTTACGCTACTTTTCGAAGCATCCCTTTGGTCGCCTTATATGCATCGAATCGTTCACTTGAAGGATAAGACCAGGTTTCCCGACTGGCCTTTCTGTGCTACGAAGGTGGAGATATGCGGGACCAAGGGATTTATGTGCTTCGGCAGGCACGGCGGCGGATGGCAGGTGTTCGAAGGGGATACTCGTATTCGCCAAAGCAAGGCGGTTGTCTCGGAGCCTGCCGTCTTGAAATTCGGCAGTATAATCGATGCGCATTTTGAGGATTTCGTGAACTGTATTCGTACCCGTAAAAAGCCGAAGGCCGATGTGGAAGAGGTGCACCGTTCGATGGTATTGTGCCATCTTGCCAACATCTCATATCGAGTTGGAAACCGCAAACTGAAATTTGACGGTGCGACCGAAAAGTTTGTGGGTGATGCCGAGGCCGACAAGTACTTGAAGGCTACCTACAGAAAACCGTGGGTTGTGCCGGATAATGCTTGAGTAAGGCGGCTTTTGTTATACCGAACTATTTCGATTTATCTGCTGCTTGTAAATTGCTGTTATCCGATTTCTTAATAATGCATTTGAGAATATCCGATCTGCTGATAACGCCTGACACTTTACCGTTTGACGTGACCGGAACTCTTCTGATGGAGTTGTCTCTCAAGCAGTAGCAAACATCCAGCAGTAGTTCGTTTTCTTCGAAGTGAATGGCAGGTTGTGTCATAAAATCGTTTACGGTTCGGTCTTTTTCGTCGTCGTAAGTATGGAATAATCTCAGGACATCCTGTTCTGACAGCATTCCGACCAGGGTTAGATTGTCTTCTACCACAGGGATGCCGGTGATATTATTATCCGCCATCAGTCGTATCGCTTCAAATATCGGAGTTTCTTTTCTTATGCAAACGACTTGCTTTGTCATAATGTCTTTAGCTTCGAGCATTGTGTCTCCTTTTTGGCAATTTGTTTTATTGAAGATGTCCCAATTTGGTTAAGGCTGCTTACCACCGATGTGCAGCCTTCATGTCGTTTACGTTTTCCCTAATAGATTGGCCGTTATCTGAGTAGATTTAGAAGAGCCGGCGGCTGCGTCGGTGTTTAGGCGTTGTGCATCCGGCCTGAGTTCTTCACTCAGAACGTCTGCGATATTGACCAGCCCCTCGAATCGCTGAAGGGATTGTGGACGGACAGCCACCATGTTCAGCAAGAATTCATCAAGCTCCATGCCCTTACGGAACCTGACCAGCGTTGATGTGCCCCCAACGTAGTAGTAGGAATCATATCCCAACTTCTGAAAAACGTCGACCAACTCAGTATGTAAATCACCGTCTTCTTCTTTTATTTCGTAGAAGATGATGGGCGAATTCTCACCGATGATTTTCTGTGCTCCTGCGAGGGTTTGCTGTCCGTGGTCTTCCACATCCATTTTAATTATATCGAAGCAATCAATGCCTGTGCTTTCGGCCAGGTCATCTATGGAGAGTACCTCCACCTTTTCGCCTCGCTGTCGGCCTGCCCCCCCAAGCTTGTTGGCCTCGGGTGTTCGTCCAGGTAGAAGCGAGCCGGTGCCGCTCTTGTCGCTGACAGCAGCTTGAACAGCCGTCATATGCTCAAAGGCCGAGGCTGACCTGTTTAGAAGTTCAAACGTTTCTCTGGCTGGTTCGACAGCCACAACACACCCCTGACTACCCGTGCGCAGCGCTGCACTGATTGCGTAGATGCCGACATTGGCCCCCAAGTCAAGAACCTTATCATCCGGGCGAATCAGTGTCCTGAAAAGTGCCAAATCATCATGCTCAAACCAGTCTCTCTGCTCCAGCAGCACATACGTCGTCACGTTGCAGAGGTCGGGATACACGTAAATCCGCCCTTCATCGTACGGAAGCGCCAACTCGGTGAGTTTGTGCTGAGCCAGGGCCAGGGCAGCAGCGGAGCGTTCGTCCTGCATCGTACGATTGGCATGACGCAATGCCTCCATCGCATCCGATGGCACAGCCTTGCCTGTTTGCATGGCCTCCATTGCCGACAGCAGGCCGAGTCGCAGATGAGGTTCCGGATTAAACGATTCCAGTTCGACCCAGTTCTTAAATAGCTGCCTGTACGCCGATGGATTGAAATAACTGCTGTAAGCAATTAACGATATGCAGAGGTGAACAAAGAGGGCTTTTTCTTCCCGGGCGTTCCAGTTGAGCAGTATCTGCTGGGGTATGTCGCCTGCTTTTTCCCCCCCGAACAGACGATTCCATCCTTCGAGAACGCATTCGGCTGCCCGCGTGCGATGGCCGGTGCGACGCAGCCTCTCGGCCATTACCACCAATTCGGCAATACGGCTGAGCTGGGGCGAATTCGGCTGTGGTGCTGCATCCTGAACAGCAAGGGATGTTTTTTGCTCCTGTGTAACGGGCGAATGCTCGGCTGCATCGGCACCGGAATGTTTGTCATCCGTCCTGAACTTTTCACTCGGAACCTCCATGCCGCGAGACAGATGCTGGCTGCAGCTTTTGAAAGCAATAACATTGAGGCTTATAGGAATATCTCCTATACAAAGCGTG
Organism: uncultured Phycisphaerae bacterium; assembly: GCA_965372295.1. Taxonomy (GTDB): domain Bacteria; phylum Planctomycetota; class Phycisphaerae; order Sedimentisphaerales; family Anaerobacaceae; genus JAFGPJ01. The sequence continues at coordinate 5,274 of CBDVBU010000071.1, read as the reverse complement.
CTGGCATCTTCAAAAATACCAAAATATCTCACCTTTTGTCCTTTCTGAAATCCTGCTTCAGCGAGAAACGAGTTTAAAACATCAGAACAAAAGCCAACATAGTGATAGTCATACTGGTCTGTGTGTCCGCCGAACATTATGCGGATTAAATGAAAGCGCTCCTGAACGGTAAATTTTTCCCGCATCGTAAACAATCTGCACAACACGTCCATATCAGGTACGCTCAGATATAATTTACCATTGGGTTTGAGTACTCTGTGCCATTCCTTAAGGGTTTTCTGCAGCGGGCCGTTGTAGTCGAAATGTTCTAATGTGTGAGAGGCGTACAATTCGTCGAACGTCTGGTCGGTAAAACGCGATAGATCGCATGCGTCACCGACATGGTCCACGTTGGGGCCTTTTTGAATATTAAATATCTCCCAGCCAGGATGGGATTGTTTTCCACCAATATGCAGTTTTCTCGCCGTATCCGTTTTCTCGGCTTGTGCGGTTGCGGCCGGTCTTGATTGAGCACAACAGGCATTTGCGTCCGTATAGATATGGGGAGCATCTTGTTTGAGTTCTGCACTTGAAACATCCACACCTTGTGTTTTACACCATTTGTGCCACATTGTTCGATAAGCCTGTTCGATATTGTTGGTAAAAAGTTCCCTGTTGCATAGTGTGCCGGCAGCCATTCTGGCTCGCAGTTGTGCGCGAATTTTGGCGAGTGCATCCGGTTTTGCGGCAAGAGCCGTAGCTTTTGAAACATATTCATCAGGCGTTGAGGCTGCAAAAAACTCCAGTCCCAAACGGGTTAATATGCTCAGACCAACTCGGGACATATGATGTTCACCGGTAAGAGAAATTACCGGCACACCCATTAAAAGTGCCTGACAGGTAGTTGTTGTACCATTATATGGATACGTATCCAGCGATATATCAACCCGATTATATAATTTGAGATGATCCGGCAGGCTGAGCCATCCGCGGATAGTTATCCTTTCCGGAGAGATTCCTGATTTTTCAAATTGCTGCAGACACACCTGGCGAAACTCATCATCCCTGCCGGCTTTGAACTTGAGTAGAAGCGTTGAGTCCTTTGTTGCCTTTAGTATTTTGGACCATAAGTCTATAATAACAGGATTTATTTTGCCGCTTTCGTTGAATGCCCCAAAAGCGATATGCCCTTTTTCGATGGCAGGCAAAGGAGCCATCGGAGGCATTCTCTCGCCCGGACCGTAGCACAGAAATCCATCCGGCAAATTGTATAATTGTTCGGTATAAAATTTCTCCGAACCGGGAGGGTCTGCGATCGAATCGGTGATTCGATAATCTACCTGGCTCATACCGGTTGTGTCCGGGTATCCAAGCCAGGTTAGCTGTATCGGAGCAGGCTTATGAGCCAAAACGTAAACACGGGTGTTGCCTGTGTGGCCGGCCAGATCTACAAGGATGTCAATTTCGTCATTTTCAATTAAGTTAGCGGCTTCTTTATCGGTAAGTGTTTTAATATCGCGGTAGATGTCGAATTTTCCCCTGAGTCGACTTGTCGCTTCGTCAGGAACCGCTACACTACCATAGCCATACACTTGCACATCCTCTCGATTATGCCCATCGAGAAGCGGTTCGAAGAAAAAAGTTACGGAGTGCTCACGAAAATCAGGTGAAATGTATCCTATTCGCAGCCTGCGATGCGGGTCGGGGTCGTTTTTATGGCGAGTTCTTGCTAAATGTGCAGGGGCATTACTCTTCGCCCATCGTTTTGATTCCTCGAAAATACCTTTCCTGTCAACATCCGGCACATAGTGCATACTGAGCAAAAGATTGGAATATACAGAGTTCTTGCCGGGCATCTTTTGGACTGTTTTCCGCAAAATCGCTATTGCTTTTTCGGTTTGGCCTAACTGCATCAGATGGCTCGCAAGATTGCCCCATAGCCTTGGTTCGTCAGGATTTATTCTAATTGCAGTTGCCAGATATTCCACTGCCTCATTGATCCTGCCCTGGCTTTGACAAAGTAATGCAAGGTCATTATAGATTGCGAGGTTGTTCGGCATAGATATCAGGCTCTCTTTGTACAGGATTTCGGCCCTTTGCGGTTGTTTGATTTGTCGTAAGAGTCCTGCTGCTATATATCTTATAAACTCCTTCTCATGCTGTGATGCTGCTGCGATATGCTTTTCAAGCGATTCTTCAGTTAAAAGTTGAGCTGCTTTTTCAGGTTTTCCCTGACTAACAAAAGAGTTTGCTTCTTTGAGCCAGCCAGGTTGCTGCCAGCTATCTATGCTTAATCGCTGTTTTGGTTTATCCGAAGACGATTTACAGGGGATTTCTGCGGCACGTTTTATAGTTTTCGTGCGTTGGCCGGCCGGATGAAATTTGTCGTCGCCGGCGATAAGGTCAATGACAGCAAGGTCTGAATATTCTTGAGGTTTGAAATCGACCTCGTCCTGAGATTTGATTTCCTTTATCTCAATTTCTTTAGAACAGCAGTAGTCTTGCCACATTTGGCGATAAGCGTTTTCAATGTCATTGGTGATAAGTTTATAATTACACAATGGGCTTGCCGCAAGTCTTTGACGTATCGTAGCACGTATCTGAGTAAGAGCATCCGGTTCTACGGCAAGAGCAATAGCTTTTTTGACATACTCTTCGGGAGATTGAGCAGCGAAAGACGGTAAGTCGAGACGACTTAAAATATCAAGGCCAACTCGTGAGGCATGGCGGGAACCAACAAGGGTTATAACCGGTACGCCCATTAAAAGTGCCTCGCAAGTGGTTGTGGTGCCATTGTAGGGATATGTGTCAAGGGCAATGTCAATATTATTGTAAAGTTCAAGGTGTTGTGCGTTCGTTAACCATCCGAAGAATGTTACCCTCTCGTGAGCATTTTCAAGGCCGTGTTCTGTGAACAGGTTGTAGTAATACTCTCGAATCTGTAAATCTTCGCCTTCCCTGAACTTTATTATCATTTTCGAATTTGGAACCGCATCGAGAAGGTCGGCCCAGATCTTTATCATAAAGGGATTCAGCTTGTTAACATTGTTAAAACAGCCGAAAGTGACGTATTTGTTGTATGTCATCGGCAAAGCCTTTACCGGCAGTTGTGCCTGGCCCGGATCGTAACAAAGAAAGCCGTTAGGAAGAAAAACAAGCTTCTCCGTATAATATTGCTGCTGGTCGGGAGTATCAGCAATAGCATCGGTGAGCCTGTAATCCACCTGTGGCATACCCGTAGTATTTGGATAGCCAAGATAATTCACCTGGATTGGAGCCGGCTTATAAGCAAGAACATGAAGTCTGTTTCTACCGGTATGACCTGCCAGATCGACAAGTATATCTATCGAATCAGACCTGATAAGCTCGGCAACCTCTTTATCGCCAACTCCCTTTATGTTACGATAAAAATCAAATTTCTCAACAAGTCTTCCTGTAACCTTATCAGGCGTTTCGATATCACCATAAGCGTAAATATCAAATTTATTTCTGTCGTGTCCATTTAAGATAGGCTCAAAATAATATGTTACGGAATGTTTTCTGAAATCCGGCGAGATATAGCCGATGCGCAGTTTTCTGTGCGGATCAAGGCAATTATCGTGATTGGTGAAAGCAAGCGTTGTCGGCGCCTGAATTTGAGCCCATTTTTTTGATTCTTGAAAAATCTCGGAGGCTTTGGTATCAATCAGATAATTAAGGCAATAAAGAAAGTTTGGGTAGGCTCCTCGGGATTGTGGATCGGCACTTATCGCTTTTCTTAATAACCTTAGAGTTTCTTCTATCCGTCCGATCTTCATAAAGCATCTGGCAAGATTGATCCATATATATATACCATCCGGCTCCAATTGTTCGGCTTTTTGAAAGTTAGCAATGGCCTGTATGTTTTGGCCGCAGTTAGCATACAACAGCCCCATTTTATTGTACACTCCGGCACAATTTACAATCTTAAGTGTTTCGGAGTAATAACGTAAAGCTCTTTCAACTTGACCGGTACTGTCCAGCAGCATAGCAACTTCACAGCGGACAAAAAACTTGCTTCTTGTATCATTGTCATTAATATTTGCCAGCTTCTCTTGAATTTCTTCTTCAACCAGCAGTTTTTGAGCCTGGATAATATCCCCATGATCTGTAAGTGCCCGAATTTTTTTGAGCCAGTCGGGCATATTTGGTCTCCATTCGTCGTAGCGATGAAACTCATATTGTTTCGGACCACTAACAGCGGGGGGGCGTTTATTGATTTTTCTGCGTTTAGACGGTTTCTTCTTTTTAGCCATACCGGCCTCTAAATGAACATAAAATCATCCGACATTATTAAAATAGTTATATCTGTTTACATAAGCGCACCTTTTAAGGGGACGCGACATTAAAAGCGGGAGCAAAAATTGTGCCAGATGCATGAATTAAGCAGTTTTTGATTGATAATGCGGTTTCGCACCTTGTTGAGGAGGTGGGAGTGTCAGGGTTTTATACAGTTCGGCTGTTTTTCATCAGGTGATTGTTGTCAGGCAATTGCCTTCCAGCTCTGGTTCAGCTCTTCTAACAGTTTGATTACTTCTTCGATTTTGCCGGTGTCCTGCTCTGTATTGGCTTCTGTGAGGTGTCGACCCATAAATAAATATAACTTTCGCAGATTTGTCGCTACTTCACCGCCGGCCTCCATATCCAGAACGCTATTCAATTCGAAAAGTATATCCAATGCTTTGCTAATGTATTTGCCCTTTTCTTTGGGGTTATTTGCTTCGATTTCTTTGATTGCCATCTTTAGGAATTTGATTGCACTATCATAGAGCATAACGATGAGCTTGCCTTTGTTTTGGGTGGTAACCGCGGTTTCCTGATATGTTTTGATGCCACTCATAATATCACTCCGTTAATTTTAGTATATACTATTATCCTTTTTCACAACCAGGAGATTGCCGCAGTTGCTTCGCTCCTTCGCAATGACGTGAAACGGCTAAGATTTAACTTATGGGGAGATGGCTGTTGCCAGCCATCTCCCCGAGGGGTCGTTCAATAATCAAAAGCTGTTTATCGAAGCAGCGTAAGTGCCATCTGAGGCATCGTGTTAGCTTGAGCCAACATAGCGATACCTGCCTGCGACAGAACCTGTGTTCTGGTCAGCGTTGCCATCTCGGTTGCAACATCGACGTCAGAAATTCGGCTTTCCGCAGACATCAGGTTCTCGGCCTGAATGTCGAGAATCGCGATCGTACTTTCAAGACGGTTCATCTTGTAACCGAATGACGCACGAGCTGTATCCTTTGTGCTGATAGCAGTGCTAATTGTAGCCAGTGC
>CBDVBU010000070.1:0-11909 GCA_965372295.1 uncultured Phycisphaerae bacterium | reverse complement strand
GGCTGATTGCTCGGCCAATAATCCCGCTACGTCCTCAGGAACGCTGTATTCTTCGCCCTGCTTGCTCAGGAATTCCAATGCTACAAGTGCATCAAGCAGAATGGTTGTCGCCCGCAGATCGGTGCCGAACTCGCCAGCCAACGTCCCGGCTGTCATTGGTTTTGCGTGCAGCGGAGTGAACACGTCCAGAACCGCCGCCGCGGTCAGCACACATGCCGGCTGGAATGATCGTGTTAAATCTAAAACCTCCTGCGCAGTCCATCGTTTTGCCATCAGTACATCTCTTTCAACAAAAGAATTACTATTTGATTACCGGCCATGTGATTAAGGCTCCCGCATATAAAATATCGAATCCGCTACGGAAATACAACTGCTATGTACACCTCGATATGGAACAAGCGACGCCAATGGGCCTGAAAGTGAGCGAATTGACCGGTGGGGAGACTTGTGCCGGCCAAGTGAGTACCTTGAAGTTAGAAGTATTATGTGGATTCAACAATGCCTGCATGACAAATTTGTCATAATCTCGATTTTACTTTCCCACTTGTGTGAATCAATCCCGGCCGATAGGCTCGTTTCCAGGCCCAAAAGACTGTGCAGCCATTTTAGGATGTATCGCAAAGCTTTCATTTCAGAGCCTCCTGCATTTTCTGAGTTCTTCACTTTTCCGGCTTCAATCACGTTGAAACAACCGTGTCGGAGAGTTCTCTATCTATGAAAGGCAACAATTCAGCCGTCGGTAACAAAAAATAATGGAAAATCAGATATGAAAAATCAAAACGCCGCTTTTTAGGCGTTCTGAGCGAAGCGAAGAATCTACATTGCCGCCGGCCAGATCCTTCGGCTTCGCCTCAGGATGACACTAACGTGTCACTTTGCATTTTGCACTTTGATTTTTACACTTTCTTTGATGACCGGACCCAGCAGATAGCCCAGAACGAATGTTATCATGGTCCCGATGACTATCAGCCAACTCCAGCCGAGCTTGAGGATCTCATGTTTTATTAGCAGCAGCAGAACCAGGCAGACCACCGTGCCGGCAAGCATCGCGGGGATGTTTGCGCGATTCGATTTGCGTTTGGTCAGGAGTCCCAGCAAAAATACACCGAGCATTGGTCCGCCGGTCAGTGAGAGAATCTGGAAGGCAAACCAGAGGATGTTCTCGACCGGCGCGAAGGCTGCCGCGATGGCCGCCAGAATCAGGCCGAAACCAACCACCCCAATTCGCGAGACGAGTAGATAGTGTTTTTCCGAAGCGCCCCGGCGAATCAGAGGACGATAAATATCTGTAACGAACGACGAGGTAAGGGAGCTGAGCGGCGAATCGATACTGGCCATGAAGATGGCGCCCAGCACCAAACCCTTCAGGCCCGCCGGCAAAACGTTTCGCGCAAAATGCGGCAGGATCTCCTTGAGTTCCTGGGGCAAGGCCAACGAAGGATTCTGCTGGTAGAACACGTAGAGCAGCGTACCGACAAGCAGATAGAGCCAGTACACGGGCAGGACGGTGACAACGGTGGCAATAATGGTCCTCTGACTGCCCTTTCGCGTCTCGACGGTGAGCAGTCTCTGGACCATTTCCTGATCGGTTCCGAAGGAGACCAGGCCGATGAAAAATCCGCTGGCCAAATATGCCCAGAACATAGAGGCATCTTCGAGGTCAAACTTGAAATTGAAAGTGCTCAGACGCCCGGCCTCTTGCGCCGTCTGCATAGCTGCGGTCCAGCCACCGTCGATATGATGGACGAGATAACCAACCACGACAATACCGGCGACAACGAAGAACAAGGCCTGAAACGCACCAGCCCAGACGACCGCTTTGATGCCGCCAAAGGCAATAAAGACGATGCTAATAAGGGTGAACAACATGATCGTCGCGGACAGAGGCCAGCCCATAATGACACCGACGGCCATGCACGTCGCGTACAGGCGCACGCCCGAAGCCAGAAGACGTGTGATGAGGAAGTAGATCGAACCGGCGTACCGGGTCGCCGGCCCGAAACGGTGACCTAAGAACTCGTAGATGCTGGTGCAATTGTATTTGTAGAAGGCGGGAATAAAAAGATACCCCACGACAAGTCGGGCCATAGCCAGCCCGACCAGAAATTGAATCCAGCGCCAATTCTCGATGAAGGCCGTGTGAGGCATACCGATGATGGTCAGCGCGCTGATCTCGGTGGCCACAAACGACAAACACGCCACGACGGGCGGCACGCGACGGCCGCCGAGAAAAAAGTCGTCCGTATCCTTTTCCTCGCGGCCGAAGACATACGAGATTACGAACAGAAGCAAGGCGCCGACGCCGACAATGCCCCAGTCGAGCCCGCTTAATTTGCCTGCCTCAGCGATAATGTAATTCACGATGTCCCCTCAATAGCTTTTCGTAGAAACTGGTCGCATTCATCCAGAATTTTCAGGGCGCCAGCCATGTCAGTCCGGCGAAAGTGCATAACAATCGCCGCTTTGACCTTACCCTGAGCGCGTGCCAGCAGCCTTCTGGCGCGAGGCCGATTGAGATTGGTCATCTCCATAACGATCCGCACCGACCGGTCTCGCAGCTTTTCATTCACAGCCTTCAGGTCCACCATCAAATTGCCGTAGACCTTGCCCAGCCGGATCATCGCGCCGGTCGTAAGCGTATTGAGCACGAGCTTTGTCGCAGTGCCGGCTTTCATTCGCGTCGAGCCGGTAATGACCTCCGGGCCTACAACCGGATTGATGATGATCTCGGCGGGGATGTGTTCGACAGCCTCCGGCGCGCAGGTGACGAAAATCGTCGCCGCCCCGATTCGCCGGGCCTGTTTGAGCGCGCCGTGCACAAACGGTGTCATGCCGCACGCAGCCAGGCCAACCACGACGTCCCTTACCCGGACGCGTTTCTTTTCTATCGCCGCAGCACCATCCTCAGGATAATCTTCCGCCCCTTCAGCAGAGCGGACCAGAGCGCGCCGGCCGCCGGCAATTATACCCTGCACCAGCGAAGGCGGCACTCCGAACGTAGGAGGGCACTCCGAAGCGTCTAAGACACCCAGCCTGCCGCTTGTGCCGGCTCCGACATAAAATAACCGTCCCCCCTCTTTAAACCGTGCTACAATTAAATCAATCGCAGCAGCAATCTGCTTACTCTGCCGGGCCACTGCCGCGGGAACCAGCGAATCTTCGGCGTTAATCAGATCGACGATCTGCTGTGTCGAGAGCCGGTCGATATTTTCGCTGGCGCGGTTGCGCAGTTCGGTCGTCGGCAGAATTTTACGTCTTTTCGTCATGCCGGCACTATCTTCCCTAAAATAACCGGTCTCTCGGCGCCGGTGGCTGCTGGTACGTTGTTCGTCATCCCCCTTATCGTCGCCCAGGCCAGAATAGCAAACGAGACCGCCTCTTTGGCATCGACACTGATACCGAAATCATCGGTCGAGAGCATCTTAACATCCGGCAGCTCGGCGTGCAACATCTCAACCAGCGTGCGATTATGAGAGCCACCCCCGCATAATATCAACTCGTCCGGCATCGCTTTCAGGAATCGGTGATATGCCTGAGCGATACTCTTGGCGGTCAAGGCCGTCACGGTCGCGACGATATCGGCGTTGGCCAAACCTTTCTTGCCGGCCCGGCGGTAAATCCGCTCGGCGAAATCAGTACCGAAATCTTCCCGGCCTGTCGATTTTGGCGGGCGCCGCCGGAAGAAAGGATGCCGGAGCATCTCGCTGAGCAGTCTTTTATTGACCGTGCCCCGCGCCGCTATTTTGCCGCCCGCATCGTAACGTTTCCTGCCGCCGGTGATAAGGCGGACTATGCCGTCGATAACCATGTTTCCGGGACCCGTATCGAAGGCTATAATCTCATCCTGCATGCAGCCGCCCGGCAGGAAAGTGGCATTGGCGATCCCCCCGATATTCTGAACGGCTCGCGCCAGCCGCTTGTGTTTGAACAGAACATAATCCGCACAAGGTACCAATGGGGCGCCTTGCCCGCCTGCGGCCATGTCGCGAGGCCTGAAATCCGCGACTGTTGTGACACCGGTTCGCTGAGCGATAACAGACGGCTCGCCGATTTGCAGCGTAGAGCGTATCGTATTACCACCGTAGCGCTTGCCGCGCGGCTGATGATAAATCGTCTGGCCGTGCGAGCCGATCAGATCAATCGAGCTTCGAGATATGCCGCTCTTTGAACAAAGTTTAATAACCGCATCGGCAAAGACTTCGCCCAGGACAAAATTGTAATGGCAGATATCATCCAGCCGGGCCGACTCGGGCCGGCATAAACCAAGGATTCGCCGCCGTAGCGCAGCCGGATACACAAACATCTCGAATGCCAGCAGTTGAACCTTCCGGCTGCTTATCTCGACAACCGCAACATCCACCCCATCAGCCGACGTACCCGACATCAATCCCACCACCCGCATCTTCCCCTTGCCCGAAATTTTCCGCATTCACCTACTCACTTTTGTCTTTGACATTCATTTACTAAAAATATACTTCCATGCGTTCTCAGTCACCAGAGGATTATATACCTGCTTCGCTTAATCTTCAACGTACTTTGTGGACGAAAAGTGTATTTACATCTTCCACCTAAAATGATACGAATATCACATTTGAATATTTAACTACGGAATAGTTGTAATGTCGGATGCAATTAAAAGAGCAGAAGAATTTTTAACGCGGGAGGGGGCGTTTCGGTTGGGGGAATTGTTGACCGAGGCGTTTCATCCGAAGACAAAGACCCTCTCACAGACGGCGGCAGTGGATTTGCCTGCAGCGATCCGGATGCTGCAGTCAGTGGACGACGAGATTCCTCCTGCGATGGAGAACGTGCTACGGCAGGATTCGTTCGGCCGGCTCGCGGATGCGTTTGGCGAGGCGTTAAGTACCGGTAAGAAGATTTACTTCACCGGCTGTGGCGCGACAGGCAGGTTGAGCATCCTGCTGGAAGCGGTGTGGCGACGATGCTGGCGCGAAATCAGAAAAGTCTCGCCGGAGATGGGTGAGATGGAGGACCGGGTGTTTAGCGTCATGGCCGGCGGAGATTTTGCTCTGATTAAAGCAGTCGAGGGATACGAGGATTTTCCCGACTTCGGGCGATACCAGTTGCGGGAAAGAGGCGTCGGGCAGGGTGACGTTGTTGTCGCCATCACCGAGGGTGGAGAAACGCCCTTTGTGATCGGCACGGCGTGGGAAGGGCTCGACGCCGGGGCGAAGGTCTTTTTTGTCTATAACAACCCGACGGAATTATTGTGCCGTCACGTTAAGCGCTCGCGTGAGGTTATCGAGGAGCCGCGTATCACCAAGCTCGATTTAACTACGGGCCCGATGGCCATCGCCGGCTCGACACGAATGCAGGCCACTACGGCGGAATTGTTTATTGTCGGCAGCGCGCTCGAGATCGCACTGGTGCGTTTTCTGCAGCAGAGACTGTCACCATCGGACGCCGAAAGACTCCGGCTCCGGGAGCGCTGGCCGGATGAGTATCACAGAGGACTGTGCGAACTGCTGGGCCAGCTTTCGAGTGATGAGGCGGTCGATATGCTGGCAGCCGCTACAGTACTCGAAGAGGGCATCTATCGCAGGCAGGGCCTTGTTACTTACGCGGCCGATGACTTTTTGCTGGACGTCCTGACGGATACGACGGAGCGCTCGCCGACGTTCATGCTGCCGGCCTTTCGAAAACAGGGGGACAATCTCTCGCCGCGGTCGTGGGCCTTTGTCAAAGACCCGTTTCGCCCCACAAAAGACGCATGGCGCGAGTTGCTTCAGCGCAAGCCCCGCGGCCTGGAGTGGGGACATGATGTTTACGAGCGAATGAACGCACCGGAGAATCTGAAAGCCCAACCACCTAAGTTGGATAATGCCGAAATACACAAGTTCATGATCGGCAGCGAGCCCGATCCTTCGCGGACGGATGCCGGCGATTCGGCGCTCGTGGTCGTTGGGGTTGGCAACGAGAAACACCTGATACCTGCCGCCTTAGAGAAGTTCGGCTCACAGTACAAGAAGACCGCTGCACTTATCGTTGGCCCGGCTGACTCTGCCGGAGCGTCCGATGAGACCTTCCGATTCTCCTGCACGCTGGCTGATTCGCCGCTGCAGTTGTGGCATCATCTCGCCGTCAAGCTCGTTCTGAACACACTCTCTACCGCAACGATGGTGCGCATGGATCGAATCATCGGCAACGCAATGGTATGGCTGTCGCCGAGCAATAAGAAGCTGATCGACCGAGGCTGCCGCCTGATTACCCGGCAAACGAATTGTAGTTACGAGCAGGCCTGTATCGCTCTGCATGAAGCGCTCGAAGAAGTCGAAACGGGACAGCGGCAAAGTAAAGAGGTCCCCTCACCGGTCGCCCTGGCAATCGAGCAAATCCGGGATAAGTGACAAGAGCGCAGCCGTATCCCCATGGGACTATTCAATCGGGATAGATGAGGTATCCGGACCTGATTTCCAGGAAAGATTCCAACTCAGACTGCCATTTATTCTGCAGAACATCCAGAGACGAATGACTTGTAATTGCATTGCGGATTTTCGAGGTTCCACACAAACGGTCGAAGTGTGCGGCTCTCCATTCGAATTGATCCGGGTACATCCGGTAGATTTCATTTACGATTCTGACCCCGCTGGAGTATGGCGTGAGCCGGTCGCGATCCGTCAGGCCTGCATTGCCGTTTTCGGAGTTGCCGGACTGATCTGTAACGAGAATCCGGACGCCGTGACATTCCCGGCCCTGAAACTTCGAGCTCGTTGGCGTAAAACGCACCGGCTCGAAGCACATAGCCGGCAGGTTTAGCGCATTGAGCCGTTCGGCCAGGAGTTTCGAATCGATCCAAGGCGCGCCGAACTGCCTGAACGGCATCGTTGTTCCTCTGGCTTCGGAGATATTTGTTCCTTCCAGCAGGCACAGACCCGGATAGACGGCGGCGGTTTCGAGGTCGGGCATGTTCGGCGAGGGCTTGATGAAACGCAGACCAGTCCGGTCGTACCACATCCGGCGGCGCCAGCCTTCCATCGGGATAACGATCAACTCGGCCTTAATGCGGCCGGCCAGCCAGCCTTGTCCATTGAACATTTTCGCCAACTCGCCGGCGGTCATGCCGTGCCGGACGGGAATCGGGTAGAGCCCCACGAAGCTTGCAAGTGCCGGTTCGAGGATATTGCCCTGAACGCGGGTGCCATTGATGGGATTCGGGCGGTCCAGCACGACGAAGGTTTTGCCATTCTCCGCCGCGGCTTCCATCGCCAGCGACATCGTGTAGATGTAGGTATAGAACCGGGCGCCGATGTCCTGTATATCGAAGATCAGAACGTCAATATTCCGCAGCATGTCGCTTGTGGGTTTTTGTGTTTTACCATAAAGGCTGTAAACCGGCAGGTTATAGACAGGGTGGGTTTGGTTGTCGATTTTCACGGCGTCCGGAGCAGTGCCCCAAAGACCATGCTCGGGGCTAAAAAGGGCCGTAACCTTCACACCAGCCATGCTCTTGAAGACATCGACGATGAACCTGCCGTCCCTGTCGTATGCCGTGTGGTTGGTGATGATTCCAAGACGTTTACCTTTGAATACTTCCTTATGCAAATCCACACGATCCAGCCCGGTCATAACAGCACCTCGACAACATGAAAGCATCACAAAAATAGTAAAGATCGAAATTGTCTTTGTCGGTTTCATTTATTGATACTTTAAACAACTTTTCGAACCAAAACAAGAGGCAGGGCAAGAAATCAGTGACAATAATGTCTTTCCGTGATAAAATCCCTCTCAATAATAGATTGTTTTCACGCATTTTGTGGATAGAAAATCGTTATGAAACGAATCAGAACAATAAAAACGCTGCTGATTCTGCTGCTTTGCATTGTTGCAGGATGCCGGCCGGAACCGAAAGAAGAGCCCCGGCAGCGTTTTACCGAGATCGACCAGGTCGTAGAAGAAGAAATTGCGGATGGCAACTTCCCCGGAGCCGTGGTGCTCGTCGGCCAACAAGATGATATTATATACTGGCAGGCTTTTGGTAATGAAGTTGTCGACCCATGTGAGGAACCGGTCGGCAAAAATACGATTTTCGACCTGGCATCTATAACCAAACCGATTGCCACAGCCACTTCGATTATGATTCTAAGAGACCGCAAAGCGATCGAACTGGATGATTATGTAAGTAAATATCTGCCGGCCTTCGCCAGCAATGGCAAAGAGAACGTCCGGATCGAGCATCTCCTGACTCACACATCGGGATTGCCGGCGTACACGAACGCCGCCAAGTTGAAGGAGCAATTCGGCAGCCCCTGTCCCGGCAAAGTGATTGAGAAAATATGTGCATTGGAAGCCGTCAGCAAACCCGACGAAGAATTTTGTTACAGTTGCCTGGGCTATATCACGCTGGCGAAGATCGTCGAGACGGTCAGCGGACAAAACATCGGCGATTTCAGCAGAGATAACATCTTCAGGCCGCTCGGCATGAAACACACATCTTACAATCCACCGGAGGCCTGGGAGCGGGATATTGCCGCAACCGAAGTTATAAACAACCGGCCGCTTCGTGGCACCGTCCACGATCCTTTGGCCAGGTTGATGGCAGGACTGTCCGGCAACGCGGGGCTGTTTTCCAATGCCTATGATTTATCTATTTACTGCCGGATGTTGCTCAACGGCGGCAAGTGGCACAGCAAAAGAATTCTCAGCCCCGAAGCGGTGACCCTGCTGACCGCCACTCGGACGCACGGCCGGGCCTGCGGTTTCGATGTGAATTCGAGATACGCATGGGTGAAAGGTTCTTACGCCCCGGAAGAAGCATTCTGCCATACCGGCTATACCGGTACCTCAATCGTCTGCGACCCGGCGAGCAAAACCTTTATAATTATTCTCACCAATAGAGTCCATCCAAACGATGAAGGAACTACGAAACCTGTCCGCATTAAAATTTCAGATATTGTCTTTAATAGAAACGGAGGCGAAAAGTGAAACGACGCGATTTTTTGAAAGCTGCTGCTGGGTTCGGTGCCACGGCCCTGGCCTTATCCTGCCGCACAGACGCAATTCAGACAACCTCAGCAGAGCGCAAGAAAAAAGCTAACATCGTCTATATACTCGCAGATGATCTGGGTTATGCGGAATTAGGCTGCTACGGCCAAAAGAAGATTAAGACGCCCAACATTGACAAACTGGCCGCCGAAGGTATGAAGTTTACGCAGCACTACTCAGGCAATCCGGTGTGCGCTCCATCACGATGCGCTTTAATGACGGGCCTGCATACGGGTCACACCCAGGTTCGCGGCAACAAGCAGGTAGGCGGCAAAGAAGGATGGAAACTGGGTTCGACCATCGGCGGGCAATGGCCGCTGAAGGCCGGCACCGTGACGGTCGCCGGGATACTCAAAGATGCAGGTTACACTACCGGGGCCTTCGGAAAATGGGGTCTTGGACTTGTCGGCACTACAGGAGATCCGAACAAGCAGGGCTTCGACCACTTCTTCGGTTACATATGCCAGCGTCAAGCTCATACGTTCTATCCCAATCACCTGTGGCGTGACGGTGAGGTTGAATGGATCGAAGCAAACAAGGATGGAAAAGAGCAGGTTTATTCACACGACCTGATAGCACAGGAAGCCTTGAAGTTTATCAAGACCAACAAGGACCGCCCTTTCTTTCTGTACGTTCCCTTCACCATACCGCACGTGGCGCTTCAGGTGCCGGAAGACTCGCTGGCAGAATATCGTGGTAAATGGCCCGATCCGCCTTATAACGGTGACAAAGGATATTTTCCTCATCCGAATCCGCGAGCCTGCTACGCGGCCATGGTAACGCGAATGGACAAGGACGTGGGCCGGATTATGTCTTTGCTGAAAGACCTGTCACTCGACGATAACACACTCGTCATATTTACCAGCGATAACGGCCCGACCTTCAACGGCGGATCGGACTCGGCATTTTTCGAGAGCGCCAAGCCTTTGCGAGGCCTTAAAGGTTCCGTTTACGAGGGCGGGATACGTGTGCCGTATATCGCCCGCTGGCCCGGCAGGATCAAAGCGGCCAGCACAAGCAATCATATCTCGGCTTTCTGGGACTTTTTGCCGAGTTGTTGTGAACTCATAGGTAAAGTTCCGCCGGAGGATATCGACGGTATTTCCATGCTACCGACTCTGTTCGGACGACATCAGGAGCAAAGAAAGCACGAATATCTGTACTGGGAACTGCGCGGTCAGCAGGCAATCCGCATGGGTAAGTGGAAGGCCCTTCGTCGAAAACCCGGCAGAAAGATAGAGCTTTACGACCTTGATAGCGATATCGCAGAATCGAAAGATTTGGCTGATGAGCACCCCGAAGTCGTCGCAGAGATGGCTAAGATATTCAGGGCCGGCCGGACCGAATCGGAAATGTTTCCATTACCCAAAGCTAAATCCTAATCCGCGCTAACATTGGCCTGAACAGGATTATAAAAAAACAGCTCCTGTCAAGGAGGGAGACGCGACAAGAGCTGTCTGCAAGGAAAATAGCTTTTGTGTTTTTATCGGCAACATTTACAAGCAAGTTAACTACTCTCAAGAAATTTTACCACCCGGGCGACTCACCAAACATCGTATTGCAGGAAGGTAAAAATAGTATATCATTGTTAAAAAGGCGGCTTTTGCATTACTATATGTGGAATATGGGGCGTCTATAGAATTATTATCTTAAAAAGAGAAAGGTTGAGAGATGATTAGGTACAAGTTAGTGGTATTGGTATCGGTGGTATTGGTATCGTTCGGCATCGAATCATTCGGTAGAGAATATGAGATTACCTCCCCTGATAAAAACCTCCGGCTGAAAGTTGACGTCGAGCAGAAGATACTTTACTCACTTGGCTATAAATCGCAACAACTGCTCAAGCCGTCCCCTATATCGCTGACGCTGAGCGGCAACAAGATTCTCGGTACAAATCCGGAAGTGCTTCAGGTCAAACGCAGAAGCGTTGATGAGCAAATCATCCCGCCGGTCCGTATCAAAAATAAAGTCATTACCGATAAGTTCAACGAAATATCCTTCAAATTCAAGGGCGGATTCGGTCTTATTTTTCGAGCATACGACGATGGTGTAGCGTACCGATTTGTGACGGATATCGACGGGGAAATCGTGGTTGTCACAGAGGGAGTCACCTTTAATTTCACTGACAATCACGCTATCTATTTCCCCGAGGAAGAGAGTTTCCAGACGCATTCGGAACGGGAATACAAATACCTCAAGCTCGGCACAATTTCAGATAAGATGATGTGTTGCCTGCCGGCTTTGGTAGAGGTGCAGAACGGCCCGAAGGTTCTGATTACCGAGGCCGATCTGGAAGATTATCCGGGTCTGTACCTTCGCGGCAATAGCAACGAGAGTCTCTACGGAAAATTTCCCGCTTTCGCGCTGGCCGATAAGGCCCGGAATGACCGGGACGTACCGGTGACAAAACGCGCCGATTTTATAGCGAAAACCAACGGCCGGCGAAGCTACCCCTGGCGCGTCCTGATTGTCGCCGAAAAGGACGGTGACCTGATCGAAAACCAGATGGTTTACAAGCTGGCCAAACCCCTGCAACTGGAGGATACATCCTGGATCAAGCCGGGCAAGGTAGCCTGGGACTGGTGGAACGCCAACAACCTATACGGCGTGGATTTCAAGGCGGGAGTCAATACCGAAACCTACAAATACTATATCGACTTCGCGGCGAAATACGGCATCGAATACATCATTCTTGATGAAGGTTGGTACGTGCTCGGCGATTTGATGAAGATCGTCGAAGGTATGGATATGGAGGAACTGTTCCGGTATGCCAAAAGCAAAAACGTGGGAATCATTCCGTGGGTGATCTGGAAAACGCTTGATGACCAATTGACTGAGGCGATGAACCAGTTTGAGAAGTGGGGCGCCAAGGGACTCAAGGTTGACTTCATGCAGAGAGACGATCA
>CBDVBU010000069.1:0-11928 GCA_965372295.1 uncultured Phycisphaerae bacterium | reverse complement strand
TTGCTTTCGCGCGCGATGACAACACAATCCGCCTTGCCCTGATCGGCTGCGGAGGTCGAGGCGCCGGCGCGGTCGGCGACGCCTTGAACGTCCCGGACGCCGGACCTGTGAAACTCTATGCGATGGCTGATCTATATAAAGACCGAATGGATTCACGCCTCAAAGCGCTAAAGGAAAGGTTTCCGAACAAGGTAGACGTCAGTGCAGAACGCAAGTTCATCGGTTTTGACGCCTACAAGAAAGCCATCGACATACTCAGACCCGGCGATGTAGCCCTGTGCACAACGCGAGCTTACATCCGGCCGGTGCACGTGGAGTACGCTATCAAGAAGGGCATCAATGTATTTTTCGAGAAGCCGTTCGCATCTGATCCGGGCGGTCTGCATAGGCTGCTTCGCGCCGGTGAACTGGCCGATGAGAAAAACGTTAAGGTCGCCGCGGGATTGCAGTGCCGTCATTCCCCGGCACGAAAGGCTCTGATTGACAAGATCCGCAGCGGTGAGATGGGCGAGATACCGCTGATCCGCGCCAACCGTCTCGGAGGCGGCGGATGGATGAGCAGTCAGGGCGGCAAATCCAACGACCTGATGAGCCAGCTCCAGTTCGGCAGGATACATCTGTTCTGGATCGGCTCCGGCCACATGGTCGATTACCTTATCCACCAGATTGACGAGTGCTGCTGGATCAAGGATGCCTGGCCGGTCTCCGTTGTCGGCATGGGAGGCCGGGTGCCAAACAGCACGGATCATGGACAGAACATAGATGTCTACTCGATGGAGTACACCTTCGCCGACGGCACCAAGGCCTTCTGTGGTTTTCGCCGAATCGCCAAGACGCGCAGCGAGTTTGCCACCTTCATTCACGGCACCAAATGTGCCGCGCAGTTTTCCGGCAGGACCCACGCCGCAACCGTCCACATGTTCAAAGACCAGCGGATTGGGCAGGACAACATTGTATGGACACCAACAAAGGACCGTTACAGTCCGTGGCAATACGAGTGGAACGACTTCATTTACAGCATCCGAAATGATCGGCGGCATAATGAACTCAAGCGCTCGGTTTACTCGGACCTCACAACGCTCATGGGTCGTGCCGCCTGTCATACCGGCCAGACCGTCACCTGGGACCAGATGATGAAATCCAACTTCCAGTTCTGTGACTATCTCGACGACCTGAGCTATGACAGCCCGGCCCCCGTAAAAGCCGACGAAAACGGCCAGTTTCCCGTCCCTATTCCGGGACAGTGGAACGAGGTTTGAGGGCGATGCCGTAAAATATATGAATGAGTGGTCTGGTCACCTAAAATAACTCGATGTTTTGTTGCTATGACACGCCATTGAAGATAGTATGCGCACCAGGTATTTCCAAATGGGACCTTTCGGCCCTTGACTGATTCCTGGTCGACTACGGCAATGATTTCGTATTGAGTGCTCTTGGATGTTTAGATGGTATGCCGTTGTGAAATATTTCATCCTCCGGCAACTTCATGATCTTATTATTGTGAGTCCAACTTCGAAAACTACTTGTGCGATCATCATCCGGAAATTCCCGATAAAGAATTCCAGGGACTCCTCTTTCGAGCGATTCCAGCGATCCATCCGGCCTGGCAATACAAGTTGGCCATGATGAATAATGGCCGGATGAATTACTGGCAATTACCCACATTAAATTGTCTGAGGCTCTTACCCGAATTTCAGCGGGTATAATTTCGTCCAGTATGGTCTTGCCTTTGTGGTGTGCATTATAAAAGGAATGGAACATTATCTTGATATCTTTATGTCTGTATATGTTGTACATCTCCGGAAAACAAGAGTCATAACATATTAGGAAGCCCAATTTGAATCCCTTTAATTCGAGGACTACTGTGTGATTGCCGGGAGTATAAAATCTTAAATCACCACCTGTTAACATTGACTTGTCATAACGATCGACAATCTTTCCTTCATTCGATATTATATAAAGGCAGTTAAGAGGCTTTTCATTATCACTAATGTAATGAGCCGACCCTAAAACCACCCAGATATTGTATTTTTTGGCCAGTGACATAATATTATGTGTTTCAGTTCTCAAATCGTCCCACTTAAAGCTCTGAAATGATGGTACATCTTTGGGAGGATATCCGCTAAGAGCAGCTTCCGAAAAATGAACGATGTCAGCTTTGTTCAGAACCGCTTCTTTGATGAATCGTTTAACATAATTTGCATTGCTCCTAATATTCCCGGACACAGGAAATTGGCATGCGGCTACTTTCAGTTTTTCTTCGGAATGGCTTTTTCCAGCGAAGCCTATCAAGAATATGATAGACAAGAAGGAGAATTTGAAAATTAATATTACGCTTCGAATTGTGAAACCATGGGGATTATTCTGTTTCAATGTATTATTAGTATCTCTGTTCATTTTTTTGCTCTTCCAGTCGGAACAAGTACAACTACGATCATACAGTTCGTATAGCTGCAGCGCACTATTAATTACAAAGGCTAAGGAAATGGGCGATACAGGACTTGAACCTGTGACTTCCTGCGTGTAAAGCAGGCGCTCTAGCCAACTGAGCTAATCGCCCCGAATTTGAGAATAAAAGTACCAATTTTTACTCCTTGCGTCAAGATTGTTTTTAGTTTATATTTTCCGATTGTGATTGTTCATACAAGGACGTTTACGGAAAAGTGAGGTGTTCTAATGACAGTACTTGATGCTATTCGTAGAAGATATTCCTGCCGGGCGTATCAGGAAAAGAGCATCGAGCAGGACAAGCTCGATTGCATTTTAGAAGCGGCCCGGCTGGCGCCGTCGGCGAGAAATACGCAGGATTGGCGTTTTGTAGTTGTCACGGACAGGGATACTAAACGCAAGGTCGCAGGGACGACAAACCGCCCGGAGGTCTTTGAGAAAGCCGGAGCAATTATCGCCGCATGCAGCAACAGCGACGAAATCATGCGATGTGGCCAGGCTATCGGGCCTATTGACGTAGCAATTGCTCTCGAACATATCTGCTTGCAGGCAGCGGACTTAGGATTAGGAACTTGCTGGATTGGTTCGTTCGACGCCGACAAAGTCAGGCAAATATTGGCAATTCCGGAAGATATAGCCATCATTGAGTTAATGACCGTCGGTTATCCTGCCGACAGCAAATCCGAGCCGAAGCGCGAGCCGATAGAAAAAATCGTTTGCTACGATACGTGGAAGTTCTGAGCTTTCGTCGAAAGCCGCTTAAAAATTATGTTGAATTCCGGAAGTGCTCTTATATAATAACATATTAAATAGTGGTCTCGGGGACGTGGTGTAACGGGAGCACACCGCGGTCGCATCGCGGGAATGAGGGTTCGATTCCCTTCGTCTCCATTCGTCTCAAATGGCACATATATCGAACAAGCCGATATCTCTGAGTTTTAATCGGGGAACACTGTTACTCGCCGGTGTTGGGCGTGAGAAACTGCCTGAGATTTTTGGCCCATCTGTATGGGCTTGGGATAATCGTGTCGGAGCCTTGCGGTGCGACGCAATTCACTACGCTGCGATTCGCGCGGCTTTGGCAAGGCAGTTTGGTCCATCCTTATCCGACGAAGTGCCAAAGCCATGCGGTGTTCATTTGCCTAAAGTTAAACTGCCGAAGCTGAGACCAAGTCAGATAGAGGCTCTTGAAGCATGGTCCGAAGCTGATTGTCGCGGACAGATAATTATGCCGACGGGAACAGGCAAGACTGAGGTGGCCCTTGCTGCGATGGCCCGGAGGAAAATTGCGTCATTGGTCGTCGCACCCGTTCGCGATTTGATGTACCAGTGGCACCGGCGGATTCTGGCGGCCTTTGATTATGATGCCGGCATTGTCGGTGACGGCCTGTCCAACATCAAACCGATTACAGTGACAACGTATGACAGTGCGTATATTCACATGGCTAAAATGGGCGCCGGTTTCGGGCTGTTGATCTTCGATGAGGAGCACCACTTGCCCGGGAAATGCCGTCGTGAGGCTGCCATCCTGAGCACTGCAACTATGCGGCTCGGATTGACGGCTACACCTGAACGTTCAGATAACCTGCACAAAGACCTCGACTGGCTCATTGGACCTGTAGCCTACCGTATGCCATTTAAGCAGGCTGAGGGTTCGCTGTTGGCGAATTTCGATGTCGTGCGCGTTCCGGTTGCATTGAACCAGCGCGAGCAGGCCACGTATGACCAGTGCAGCCGGGCGATTCGGCATTTTATCTTGTCCCGGAGAAAAGTACAGCCGGGCTATGCATGGCAGGATTTATGCAGGGAATCAGGTAGTGACCCTCAGGCGCGTCATGCCCAGAAAGCTTACTATCTGAAAAATTCCATAGAGTCTCGCGCTGCTGAAAAGCTGCGAGTGCTGGAAGATATATTCCGGCTGCATAAAGGTCAGCAAATTCTTATTTTTACAGGGTCAAATGCAATGGCAATAGAGGTTTCCAGGCGATTCCTGGTGCCGACGATTCTCTCGCATACACGAAAGCGTGAGCGCCTGGCTGTTTTAGAGAATTTTGCCGCCGGAGCATTTCCCGTCCTTGTTGCTAACCGAGTTCTTGATGAGGGCGTAGATGTGCCTGATGCGAAGGTAGCGGTGGTTATCGGAGGACAAGGCTCAACACGTCAAGCCAAGCAACGGTTAGGCAGGGTTCTCAGAAAAACCGGCAGCGCCAGAGCGACTCTGTACGAAGTCGTTTGTGAAAATACGAAGGAAGTTCAACGCTCCAGAGAGAGGCGAAGAAGCGATGCTTACGAGCGACCAGTCCATCGTCGAGTTTAAGGCAGGTCGGGCAATTGCCGATCGGCTGACACAAAGTACGCACAGGCATTATGTGAAGTATGCCGAGAGCATGCTTGCGATATATCGCGACGGTCAAGGCCGGCAGCGTCGCCAATTGCATCGAGAGATAAATTCGTTGTTTGCCGATGAGCCTGACTGTCCCGTTCGGCGAATTCAGGCGTTCTGCAAGCTGCTGGACGACAGAAGCATTTTCCGGACCGACCCGGACGGCAAGGCGGCGAAGTTACGACTGGACGTGTTTTCCAGAGTTACGCGCTTCCATCCGCTCGTCGAAAAACCGGACCAGCTTTTCGAGCACGATGAAAGAAAGATAAAAGCACAGCTTTCGGATGACCTTGGCTTGCCGTGGAGCGAAATCGAACAAGGTCTTTACGCGGACGTTATGGCGTACCAGCCGCTGGAACGTTTTGAGGGGTATCCGAATGCATCAGCTCTGCTGTCGCGCTACAATGTTGCTCAGCTTCAGGCCTGCTTATATCGGGCTGAAAGCATGACTGTTGTCACGACAGATGACCTTAAAACGATCCTTCGTTATGCCAAGCTGGCTAAGCTATTGCACGACATAGTCCGTTTAGGTCCTTCGAAGTATCGTATCGCTTTTTCAGGGCCGGTCTCAGTATTGCGCCAGACCCGGCGATACGGCGTGAATTTCGCAAAATTCCTGCCCGCCCTGCTGGCCTGCAAAGGCTGGCAGATGACGGCATTGTTAAAGACTCCGTGGAATACGTCAGCCAAACTGAATTTCTCGGACAGCGATGGCTTTACCAGCCATTTGCCGCCGCCGGATGAATTCGACTCCAGCCTGGAAGAATCGCTTGCCAGGAAATTCGGGCCGGAGCGTGACGGCTGGCAGTTGATTCGCGAAGGCGAGATACTCTACAATCACCAGAAGACTTTCGTTCCGGATTTTACTTTCCGGCACGAAGATGGCACGCAAATCCTTCTTGAAATTGTCGGTTTTTGGACGCCGGAATATCTGGCGCACAAACGCCGGACCTTGCAGTTATTTCGGCATCACAAAATTCTGATTGCAGTGCCGGAAAAGTCTCTGCGGGAGGGTGCGCACATCGGGAAAAATGTGCTTGTTTACAAAACGACCTTGAAGCTCACATCTCTAATGGAAGCCCTGGAGAGAATCCGAACCGAAAAAAAATTACGGTAATCTAACATTCATTTGTTAAACGCGTTCGATTTTCGTATCATATTCCCTTAATCAGAGGATATTCTTATGATGGAAAATATTCAAAAAGCGTTGGCCAGGTACTGGGGGTATAATGATTTTTTGCCCTTACAGAAAAAGGCCATGGAATGTGTCGGTCGCGGCACCGATTCGATTGTCGTTTTGCCGACAGGCGGCGGAAAATCGCTTTGTTACCAGGCCCCGGCGGTCGTCCTGCCCGGCCTGACGGTTGTGGTCTCGCCGCTCATTTCTTTGATGAAGGACCAGGTCGATGCCCTGATCGAATGCGGCGTTTCCGCAGCACGGATTGACAGCTCTCTTGAGGCTCACGAACAGCAGACAGTTTTTGAAGCGCTCCATAATAAACAACTTAAAATTCTTTACCTTTCGCCGGAACGGCTCGTCTCAAACGGCTTTGTCGAAGTGCTCAAAAAGACCGGACTGTCTTTTATCGCCATCGACGAAGCCCATTGCGTCAGCATGTGGGGCCACGACTTTCGGCCGGAGTATCGCCAATTAGGTATTTTGAAGCAGGTTTTTCCCAATGTTACAATCGGCGCTTATACCGCCACGGCCACCGAGCAGGTGCGTCACGATATCGCCGAGCAACTAAATCTCGAAAACCACGAAATGCTTATCGGTTCGTTCGACAGGCCCAATCTAGTTTACAAGGTCCGCCGGCGAACCAACAGGGCCAAACAGGTTTGTGCCGTGCTCGACCGGCATAAAGACGAATCCGGCATCGTTTACTGTATTCGGCGCAAGGATGTCGACGGGTTATGCACACTGCTGAGAGCCAAAAGCTACAACGTTCTGCCCTATCACGCAGGCATGGCGGGCGAGGACCGCAAGAAAAACCAGGAGGCATTCATCAACGAAAAAGTCGATACCATCGTAGCGACGATTGCGTTCGGTATGGGTATCGACAAATCGAACGTTCGTTATGTCATTCACACAGGTATGCCGAAGTCCCTTGAGCACTACCAGCAGGAAACCGGGCGGGCGGGTCGTGACGGCCTGGAGGCCGAATGCTGCCTGTTCTACTCGGGTGGCGACTACGGTACATGGAAGAGCCTGCTGAGCAACATGCAGCCGGAAGCTTACAAGATTGCAATGGTCAAGCTCAACCACATGTACAATTATTGCACAGGAGGTGCATGCCGGCATAAAGCTATTCTTCGCTATTTCGGCCAGACCCTCGACAAGGACAACTGCACCGCATGCGATATGTGCCTTGGCGAGATGGATTTTATAGACGATGCGCTTCAAACCGCGCAGAAAATTCTCTCATGCATCGTCCGGCTTGGTCAGAGCTTCGGAGGTGGTTATACAGCCGCTGTGCTGACAGGATCCAGCGACAAGCGCATCCTGGAAAATCGCCATGACGCCCTAAGCACATACGGTCTGTTGAGCGACCATTCACAACGTACAGTGCATGACTGGATCGAACAACTCGAAGGACAAACCTGCATCGAGAAGGTCGGTGATTTCAACGTGCTGAATGTCACCGAGAAGGGATGGCGGGTTCTCAAAGGAAACGAAACGCCCCGGCTGCTAAAGCCCGCCGAGAAGCCGGCCAAGGTCTCTAAAGTCGTCGAAGATTCATGGGAAGGTGTCGATAAAGGGCTGTTCGAGGCTTTGCGAAAGCTGCGGGCATCCATAGCACGAAAAAAGGGCGTCCCGGCGTATGTCATTTTTGGCGATGCCGCACTGAGGGACATGGCCAGGCGAAGGCCCTCTAATTATGTGAAGCTTCTCGAAGTCAGAGGAGTCGGAGAGCAAAAACGCAGACAGTACGGTGAGGTCGTCCTTGCCGCCACTAAAGATTACTGTCAGGCGAACTCGTTGGAAATGGATGTTGGAGTAACTTCAGAGACAACTTCTTTCGAACCACCAACAGGTGAGCCAAAAAAACGCTCGAAGCTGAGTAAGGCAAGACAGCTTGCCTTTGGCATGTTTGAACGTAAGCTTTCCATTGAGGAAGTAGCAAAATCTGTTGAACGAGCAGAATCAACCACAACCCAATACCTGGTTGAGTATATCAAGCGAGAGAAGATCAACAACCCGTATCCCTGGGTAGATGAGCAAACGTTTAGCCTTATCGTGGATGCTGCAAAAGAGGTTGGCGATGACCGGATGAAATCCATATTTGATTTTCTAAACGGCAAAGCAAATTATACTCAGATACGAATCGGCCTTGCCTGTCTTCGTAACAGTGGTTAAAATCCTTTTCTTCCAGGTAGTTGTAAATCACAAAGATACTAGAGTATGGTAGGTTTTGTAATAAGGATTTGACATATGGCCAAACGAAAAACCAAAAGAAAATCATCAAAGGGTCGTAAAATCAGAAAGATTTCACATCTGCGAAAGCCCGAAGATATGCCTCTGGAACAATGGCAGATTGCCCTGCGAAAACAGTTTGGGCAGAAGCAAAATTTTCGTCTCAAGAATATTGGGGACGAGCCAATTTTCTCTGAATATATTATCAAGAATCCCCAAACCGGGGGACAGTATCGTGTCGCAATTCGCGGACAGAGGATCGGAGACAATTACTGCTCGTGTCCGGATTTTGCAGTCAATACTCTCGGTACCTGTAAACATATCGAATATACGCTCGAAAAATTACAGCGAAAACGAGGGGGCAAAAAAGCGATGGCGGATGGCTTCCACCCCCCCTACTCCGAAATCTATTTACGATACGGCGCCAAACGGGAAGTGCTTTTCAAACCCGGCACTGAATGTCCGCAATCTCTGCTGGAGCTTGCTTTACGTTACATTGATGACTATGGGATTCTAAAACCACGGTCATACCAGGAATTTGATACGTTTATAAGGAAAGCAGGTGCATTCGAGCATGACTTGCGCTGCTATAAGGACACGATAAAGTTTATTGCCCGGGTCAGAGATCAAATTAACCTGAAGAAACGAATTGATAAAGCCTTCCCAAGCGACATCAGCAGTACGGCATTCAGGAAACTGTTGAAGGTTTCGTTATACCCTTATCAGCGTGAGGGAGCTTTGTTTGCTGCAAAAGCGGGACGGAGCCTGATTGCCGACGATATGGGGCTCGGCAAAACAATTGAGGCGATTGCAGCGGTTGAGATATTAGCCCGAACAGCCGGCCTTGAGCGTGTACTAATTGTCTCACCGACTTCACTTAAATATCAATGGAAACAGGAAATTGAAAAATTCTGCAACCGTTCGGTAAAAATCATAGAAGGTTCCATCGCAAAACGTGCGGAGCTATACGCATCTGATTCATTTTATAAGGTCACCAATTATGATGTTATCCACCGTGACCTTGATCTTATCCACAACTGGGCGCCGGAAATGGTTGTTCTCGATGAAGCTCAGCGAATAAAGAACTGGAAGACCCGAAGGGCCCGGAGCGTAAAGAAACTCGATTCCAGGTATGCTATTGTGCTTACCGGAACGCCATTGGAAAACCGACTGGAAGAACTGCACTCTATAGTTGAATTTGTTGACCGTTTCCACCTTGGCCCTCTGTTCCGCTTTCTTGCTGAGCACCAGCATGTAGATGATACTGGTAAAGTGATTGGATATCATAATCTTTCGAAAATCGCAAAATCGTTGGAGCCGATCCTCGTTCGACGCACCAAGAAAGAAGTTTTGAAGGAACTGCCGGAACGCCTGGAAAAGAACTATTTTGTTCCTATGACAAACGAGCAAATGAAATATCACGAGGAAAACCGTGAGACTGTCGCGCGCATCGTTGCCAAGTGGCGACGGCTCGGATTCTTATCTGAGACCGATCAGACAATACTCATGATCGCTTTACAAAATATGCGTATGAGCTGCAACAGCACGTATCTTCTCGACAAAAAGACCGACCACGGCGTCAAGGCTGACGAGCTGATTTCAGTGCTTGAAGAAATCTTCGAACAACATGACACAAAAGTAGTGGTATTCAGCCAGTGGCTGGGGACACATGAATTGCTTCAGAGACGCCTTGAATCATCCAGGCGTAATCACGTACTATTTCACGGCAGAGTTACCCCCAGGAAAAGAAATGACCTGGTAAAGCAATTCAAAGATGATCCTGATTGTCGAGTCTTTCTCTCAACCGACGCCGGTGGGGTCGGACTGAATCTTCAGAACGCCTCGGCCGTGATTAATATGGATTTGCCCTGGAATCCGGCAGTGCTCGAACAGCGTATTGGAAGGATACATCGCCTTGGTCAGCACCGGCCGGTGCGGGTAGTAAACTTCGTTGCTCAGGGAACAATCGAGCACGGAATGCTTTCGCTCCTGTCGTTTAAGCAATCCCTGTTTTCGGGCGTTCTCGATAAAGGAAAAGATGAAGTTTTCCTCGGCGGAACAAGGCTGAAACAATTCATGGACTCCATTGACAAGGCTACAAGTGCTATTCCCGAACCGATGCCTCAGCAGGCTATGGCCGGAGGAGATGGAGATGGCGCCGAAGAAGATGTCTCAATCACAACGGGAAAGCGGAATGCTGCAGAGTCGGAACCTGAGCAGGCATGGAACGATATGATCTCGGCAGGCTTAACATTCTTTGACAAGCTTGGCCAAACACTGCTGAAGGGAGAAGGCCAGCCAGGCCAGCCGAGCACAAAACCGTTTTCCGGATTAGAAATTGAAACTGATAAAGCCACTGGGCAACGCCATCTGAAAGTAGCAATACCAAAAAAGGAAACGATTCAGGGCATAGTTAATTTGCTTAATGAATTCTCAAAGAAACTATAAAGCGCTGTTTAGAATGTTAGACTGACCTTCGATGTCAATTCCAACCCTAATCACATTTATTGCTTATTTCATCATCCTGCTTGGTATCGGCTTTTGCTTCTATCGCAGGTCGGCCAGCATCGAAGATTATCTGCTGGGAGGCAGGGGCATGGGCTCGTGGATCACGGCACTCTCGGCCCAGGCCAGTGACATGAGTGGTTGGCTGCTGATGGGGCTGCCCGGAGCCATCTACCTGGCGGGTACGGGAAAGATGTGGATAGCCGTCGGTCTGTTTATCGGGACGGTTTTGAACTGGATGCTGGTCTCGGCTCGTCTAAGAGTTTATACGCAAAAAACCAACGCGATTACACTGCCCTGTTGCCGGAGGCCCAGACGCTGCCGATGGCTCTTTGTATGATTGTCTCCAGCATGGCGTGGGGGCTGGGGTATTTCGGCCAGCCGCACATCCTGGTACGGTTCATGAGCATCAAATCGGTGGACAAACTTGGAAAATCGATGACAATCGCGATCATCTGGGTATTCCTGTCGTTAAGCGGCGCAGTCATTGTCGGCTTCATCGGAATCGTGATGTATGATAATCTGAGCGGCGGGCAGGAGGAAAAGGTTTTTATCTACATGATACGTGATTTATCCAATCCGTGGTTCGGCGGAATCCTTCTGGCGGCAATCTTCTCGGCGATTATGTCAACGATAGATTCGCAATTGCTGGTCTCATCCTCGGCGTTGTCAGAAGATTTCTACTGCAAGGCGATAAAGAAACAGGCATCGCAGAGGGAGATAGTTCTGGTCGGAAGAGTATGTGTTATTATCATCTCGGTCATCGCATTGATTATGGCGATGGATCGTGACAACACGATCCTTGGGATTGTCTCTTATGCGTGGGGTGGCTTCGGAGCTGCGTTCGGGCCGCTGGTCCTTTTTGCCCTTTTCTCTCGCAAAACAAGCTGGCAGTCGGCCCTGGCGGGAATGATCACCGGAACGGTCGTGCTCGTGCTATGGAAGCAGATCGGCCTAAGCAATAAAATGTATGAAATCGTCCCCGGCTTCGCCGCAAATTGCCTGACGATTCTTCTGGTAAATCTTTTCATCGGACAAAAAGACAAAAGAGTTTTAGAAGAATTCGACGAAGTCATAAACGAAATAAAAAAGTAGGGTGGGGCTCGCCTCACCATTATCATTCGGTGGGGCAAGCCCCACCCTGATATGGAACGACCTTTGTCAACTGTGATTTTTC
>CBDVBU010000068.1:0-11937 GCA_965372295.1 uncultured Phycisphaerae bacterium | reverse complement strand
TTATCGGCATTACCTGCATGATAACATTCGTCAGAAAAATCTCATCGGCGCCGAGAACATCGTCTATCGAGAGGTCCTTCTCGGTGAATTTAATTGAATTCTGCAGGGCAAGCTGGCAGACGGTCTTTCTTGCTACACCTGCAAGAACGGGCGTTTTAATCGGCGGTGTGTAGAGTGCCGAATCTTTGACCAGAAAAACATTACTGATGCAGCCCTCAGCCAGACGATTGTCCACTGTAAACCAGAGCGCCTCGGCCGCTCTTTTTTGATGCGCCATGTTCAGTGCAATCATACGCGAGAAATAACTCGTAGTCTTACGGCCGGAAGTCGGATTGATCGGATTCTGCCTGAACGGGCACAGCACGACCATCACGCCTTTTTTATAATATTCGGGCGGGTAAGACCGCAACTTTGCAGCGGTGATAAGAAGTGTCGATTTGCGCTGCTGCTCGGATTCTGCCATTGGTCCGTTCGTTAGCGTCAGACGCAGGCGCGCATCGGTTAGCGTATTTGCGCTCAGCACTTTGTTGATGGCCTCGGTGATATATTCCCGATCATAGGGATTATTTATAGACAAAGTGCCGGCACTGACAAACAGCCTGTCCAGGTGGTCCGTCAGCGCGAAGACCACGCCATTGTGACTGCGCATAGTCTCGAAAAGCCCCGCACCATACAGAAATCCGCTGTCGGTGACGGAGATGCATGCCTTGTCGATATCGACTAATTTATCATTTAGAAAAACTTTTTCAGTCATAATTTTATATTGCGCACACGGCATCGCAAAACATTGGTGTCATTCCCGCGCAAGCGGGAATCTATTCTGCTTTCGTTTTTTTTGGATTCCTGCTTTCGCAGGAATGACAAATAGGCTGTTTCTTTTATGCAGAACGTTCTTTTGCGTCGCTCCTATTCCGGCTAACAGCACTCTTGCTTTTACAATTGTCTCGGCCCACTCAGCTTCCGGGTCGGAATCAGCGACGATTCCTCCGCCGGCTTGAGCGTAGGCCTTTTGGTCTTTGATAATAATCGTTCTTATGGCAATATTCAAGCATACACTGCCGTCGATCCCGACAAAGCCGATACTGCCCGTATAGACGCCTCTGGCGGTCGGCTCGGTTTCGTCGATGATTTCCATAGAGCGGATTTTTGGCGCTCCGGTGATTGAGCCGCCGGGAAACATAGCCTTTAGAGCATCGCAGAAGGTGATTTCCTCGCGAAGCCGCCCGGCCACGGTAGCAACGGCGTGAAAAACCGTCGGGTATGTTTCAATCGTCCTGGGCTGAATCACCGTCCTTGTCCCGGGCCGGCAGATTCTGGCGACATCGTTGCGTTCCAGATCGATAATCATATTCAGTTCGGCCTGCTCCTTTTCGCTGCCGAGCAGCTCGTTGAAATTCCGGGCGTTGATTTGCCTCGTCTGCAAAGCCGCCTCCGCAGTCTCATCGAGGCGAGGCCGGGTGCCCTTTATGGGCTTGGTTTGAATCACGCCGTCGGCGATTGTGATAAACATCTCAGGCGATGCACTGACGATATGAAAACCGCCGCCGTCGATATAAGAGGCGCAGGGGCTTGGGTTATAACAGTTCTGCCAGTGATATAGCTCAATCGCCCGTGCGTCGTAATCGCATTCGAACCGCTGCGAGAAGTTGATCTGGTAAACCTCCCCATCGTAGATGTACCGCTTTATTTTCTCGACAGTTCGCAGGTAATAATTTTTGTCCATATTGGGGCGGACTTGCGACAAATCAATATTCTCAAGGTCGGCAGTCGCAGGTTGAGGTACGCGAATCCGTTGAGATTCAGCTAACAAATCCTCCAGAGCGGCAAGTTTTTCTTCTGGCTCTTCGGCATCGTCCGGCAGTTCCAGAACGATCAATAAAAATTTTCCCCCCTGATGATCGTAGGCGATGAACCGGTCGTAGAAACATAACCGAATCAAAGGCAGTCCAATATCGTCGATTGCAGCAGCCGGCAGCTTTTCGATATATCTGCCAAGCTCATAGCTGAAATACCCGATCCATCCGCCGCGGAAGATGCTCTTGGGCAGGTTGATATTGATATCTTTTTCGAGTTTATATTTAGCTAACGCTCTTTGCAGTTTTCCGAAAGGATCGTCCTGTCCCGTTCTAAACTCCAATATCTCTTTCGGCTGCGCAGCCCAGTAGCTGAATCTGCCTGCGTCCGTTCTGGCCGCGTTGCCGCCTATAATCGATGGTGATTTCAATCCGGCGAATACTTCACTTAGCCCCGGCAAATTGGCCGATACGCAGATTATTCTACAGTGCAATCTGCAAAGGATAAGTTTATCTTTTGCAGTAACTTTTTTTATCATTACGGTATCGTTTGTCATTGAGAGTGCAACAAAGCAATTCCTTTTCAACTTCTGTTAATGGTGTATAGCCACCACCTTACTTTGCTCCGGCCCTTCGATCTCGCCTGTCTTTCAAAATAGATGGTCATTTCCAAACCACCCTCGATTTTGATTCTGAACCAGTGTTTACGCAGATATTTCTCGGGGCCGCCGCTACGGCAAGGCCCCAGCTCTTTCCATGCCTCAAGCACATCAGCTACTGCGTATTCTTTGTCTCTCCATTTAAATCGCTCCGGAAGCCCCGGCTCACCTCTGGTCATTGCAGTTGTATCAAACGTACCTGCAACCGGCTCGATTGGCTCACTGATGAATTCCTCGCTCATAAGCTCACAGTCCGGCTTTGAATTCTGTCATAATCTGCACTCCGGAAGAAGTACCTATCCTTTGTGCACCCGCGTCTAACATATCGAGGGCGTGTTTTGCGGTACGTATTCCGCCGGCGGCCTTTATTTTACACCCTGGAGCTGTTTCTTTCATCAGTTTTATATCTTCAACCGTTGCCCCGCCGGCCGGGTGTAATCCGGTACTGGTCTTTATAAAATCCACTCCCACACCTTGTGCTATCCGGCAGGCGAATATTATCTGTTCGTCGCTAAGGGCGGCCGATTCGATGATCACCTTGAGAACCACGGCGGGCCTCATCGACCGGCAGACCTTCAATACGCTCGCCAATTGGTCGGCGAAATAATTTGAATCGCCTTCGATTATTGCCGCTATGT
The DNA here is from genome assembly GCA_965372295.1 of uncultured Phycisphaerae bacterium. GTDB lineage: Bacteria > Planctomycetota > Phycisphaerae > Sedimentisphaerales > Anaerobacaceae > JAFGPJ01. The sequence continues at coordinate 8,847 of CBDVBU010000068.1, read as the reverse complement.
CGGCGACCATGTCAACCTCATCCGCGCCGGCAAAGATGGCTTCTTTGGCCTGGGCGACTTTGATCTTGGTAGTGTCGGCTCCGAGCGGAAGACTGACTACACCGCCGACCGCGACTTTCGAGTCGGCCAATAATTCGGCGACCAATGCCACCCACCGACCGTTAACGCAAACCGTATGAAAGCCGTAGGTCTTTGCTTCCCGGCACAACTGTTCGATTTGCTCTTTTGTCGCTGTAGCATCGAGCAGCGTATGGTCAATACAGCCGGCCAATTCCTTTTCGTTCGCGATTTCCACTTTATTAGGCGAAGTCTTGGCAATTCTCACACGCGTTTTTGATCCACATAAAATGTTTGTGTGCCAGGCTTTTAGCCCTTCTTAAATCATTTAAATCTTCTAATACTCTATTAAGTCTGTATTCGCTTATTGCTATTTGGGAGCAGAAATACCAAATCCCCATATTAACCAGTTCAGGGTTCGCCGCATTTCCCTTTGATTGACGGACTATCCACTTAGCTAAATCTGCTTTGTCTTTATTATTTAAGCTGCGCCCGTTTTATATTTTTTCCTTTAAGTATGAAAATTCATTTTTATCTAAAGATGTTACTATTCTTGCAACCCAAATATCTATTGGTTGGAGTAGGTGTCTATTATTTTGCGTTTCGCTTAGGTTTATTTCCATGATATATGCTAAATCTCTTAGAAAAAGAGAGGCAATTTTATCACCTATGCCTTGAATGGTTTTTAACGACTTATGAGCATCTTGGATGTCCTCGGTAATTTTGTTTCTAAAGTAGTTTGTGAAACTTAGTCTTTGTGGCGCCATATCATCAAATACTACCTTCATAATAGAAGGTTTTGATGTAGTATAATCTCTTGATTCCTCTGTTTTGTACTTTTTTGTATAGTTCGTCCCCTGCGGACATAGAGGATTGTTTTGTTCATTTAACTTTTTTTGCTTTTTATTATTGAGTAGTCTGCTAAATTGACTCCATATATCTTCAGCGATATTATTGCTCATATTGCCATTATGTTCTCGTTTATATCCAAGTAACGCATCAACAGCAGCATGAGAATAATCCGGCTTTCTTCCTTGTCTTTCAAACGCATATCCCTCTAAAAATATAGCTAAGGAATCCCAAATATCGGTAGTGTGGTTAGGATATTCATTATTCCATAAAAGAATCAAACCCTGTTTATTAAAACAACTAATTTGCTCAAAAAATCGCAACCATTGTTGAACACGGTTCATAATTTACCACCTCAAAAAGCTCGCCTAATTTTAAATAAACAACGTACTGCATTTATGCACAGCTTTAAGTGAAGCCTCAAGCAGTAGGTTATCTTGGAGCGTATCAACTATGTCGGCTGAATCAATCTTCACACATACTCATAAAGTGGCACCGTGCTCGTGGGGCAAGCTTCTGTTCGCAATAAGGCCTCAACCCGACGAACCGTCTCCGGCTTTAGAAGCACATCTCCACACACTGAGCAAACTTCTGCCGGGACGTGGTCAATAACAACCACCTGTCCTTTATGGCGCACAGTGTGCGCAATCTTGCGCTTCTCATACTCTCCCAGGCAGCCTTCGATACTACATTTCATATTTATCGCCTCCTTTGGGTTGGTGTTGTCCACTTTGGTGGTTTGGGTTCATAAACTGTAATAATAATAAGCACCGGTCGTGCCGTTGTGCACACGATGTGCAAAGGACGGCCCTCTTTGGTAACGCCGTTGAGCAAACAACAGGCTCCTCTGCGGTGCTCGGGGTAATTTCCAAAATTTGACCTATTGCAATAGCTTCAAGAGCATCATCGAGAGTAATATCCTCCTCAGCCATTTCTTGCTGGGCGTGTTGTGTGACGCGAATGTTTTCTACTTCAGCTTGAGCACGAATCTGTTCCAGCGCAGCTTTCAGATTTGCCATCAAACTTCCACTCCAGTTACAGCAACGAAGGCCTCAATAATTGGTGGCTCTACCTCTAATACTTCCTTTCCAAAGGTCTCAATATGAAAACGAATTGCCGACTTTACATCAGAGAGTACCTCCTCATAGGTGTCTCCCTGTCCAACTACTATCCCCTTGAGGCCCAGTGGGTACGCAACATAACCATCTGCGTGTTTCTCCACAACGATCTTAAACTGTCTCATAATAAATCCCTCATCTTTTAAGCAATGGCAGAGACTCTAAAATAACGGAAATAGTTCATTTAAGCAAGGCCTTATGCGCAGTAAGAGGTTATTATTTCTTCGCGTATCCTTTCTTTTTGAAAAACTCCGCCGCGTCGTCAATACTGCCGAAGACTTTTGTCGCCGTCTGGGTCACAAAAACCGAGGGGCTCTGCTTTGCCGTCCAGATGACGTAGACTTCCTTGGCAGCTTCGTGGGCATGCTGGAGCTCTCTTTCGACGCCGCTGCTGATGGCGGCTCGCCCGTCGCCAAGGCTCGGAACGAGGCTGATAATCATTTCCGACTGGTCGATCAGCATAAAATCGCGGGCATACGTCTGACTGTTAATATCGCGCTGTATCTGCCGGACCTCGTTCAAATTCAGCCGGACTTGCCGGCCCAGTGCCACAGCTTCGACGTAATCCAATCCTTCCTCGCCGGCCCGCCGGGCCTTGTCCGGAAGGTTGCATTCCTCAAGATCGCCCGGGTCGAAACAGATAAACGATTGCTTCATCAATCGTCGGAAATCGTTAATTTCTTTCTGCACATTCTCCATATTGCCGACCGCAGTCATCGGGAAACTCAGATACGCTCTCTTGATGCGGCCATCGAAAACAAGTCCGTAGAATGTTTCAATCGTCTCGGCCTTGGAACCGCGGGCAAGGCAATACAAAGGCGTAGCCTCATTAATACCCTTGCAAAGCATTTCCGTGCCGAGGATTTCTTCTTCCCGCCAGACAATCAGATCTTTCAGACTGTGCTCGACGGCATGATCGTCGAGAAGCCGTGTGTGCAGAGCAACGACACCGTCTATCAGGCAGACATACATATCGGCGTTGAGCCGGCGCATTTGGTCGAAGTCCACCGCCGGGAAAAGACCATGCCGCCAGCGGAACGTCGCGTGAGTATTGACAATCAGATTGGGGGCTTTTGCGGCCTTTGCGATAATATCTTTGAAAACGCTCCGGCGGAGCGAGTTGAGCCTTTTCATCGGAATGTCCAGAATCTTGCCGGGCGGAATATCGGGCGCCTCGGCGTACATCCGGTCGCCAACATTGCACAGCAACACTTCTTTGCCCTGCCCGGCGGCAAATTGACAGACCTTCTCAAGGTAGCTCTTCTTGTCAACGCCAACCATTCCGGTAACAACAACTATCATTTGGCACCCCGTATCTCGTATTTCGTACGTATCTGTTCCGAGATACGCCTTAAAGGTTTTTCAGCCGCTGCTGCCTGTCGTGATCTTTCAGCGCTGCGATTAGTTCCGCCAGGTCGCCGGCCAGCACCTTGTCGAGACCGTAGATAGATAAGTTGATTCTGTGGTCGGTTACGCGGTTTTGCGGGAAATTGTACGTTCTGATCTTCTGGGACCTGTCCCCCGAGCCGATCATGCTCTTGCGCTGCGAATCGCGCTCGGCCCTTTTCTTGCTCATGTGATGCTCGTAAATCCTGCTCCTGAGGACCCGCCATGCTTTTGAGCGGTTCTTGTGCTGGCTCTTTTCATCCTGCATACTGACGGTAATTCCAGTCGGGATGTGTTCGAGCTTAATGGCGCTATTAAGTTTATTGACGCTTTGTCCGCCGGGACCGCCTGACCTGCTGACATGCTCGACAACGTCCTCGGGGGCTATCTGGATGTCGAGTTCTTCAGGTTCGGGCAGCACCGCTACGGTCGCCGCTGATGTGTGGAGTCTGCCCTGGGATTCGGTCTGGGGAACTCGCTGGACACGGTGGCCGCCCCCTTCGTAGCCTAATTCGGACCAGACGCCCGGGCCTTTGATTCCGAAGATGACTTCGCGAAAACCGTTCTTTTCCGTCGCGCTAAAATCGAGCTGCTCGACCTTCCATCTGCGAGATTCGGCATACTTCATATACATCCCGTACAAATCGCGAGCGAACAGAGCCGCCTCCTCGCCCCCGGTGCCGGCACGTATTTCCATGATGACCGAATCGATATCCATATCGTCAGCCATTACAATGCTGCTTGTGATTTCCTCGAGCAGGGTGTTCTTTTGTCCCTGGAGCTGTTGCATCTCTTCTTTTGCCAACGTTTTGAAATCTTCGTCGGCGGAGCTGTCGGACAATATCTGCTCGGCCTCTTCAATACCGGCCCCCGCTTTTTTGTACTGACGGTATTTTGTAACTATTGTTTTAAGCTTGCCCTTCTCTTTGGATAGAGCGATAAGCCTGGCCGGGTTGGAGGCGACTTCCGGCTCGGAAATCTGCTTTTCGATCTCGCCATAGCGCGCCTCGATCTGGTCGAGTTTTGCCAGCAAACTATCTTTTTGCTCAGTCATAAACACCGTCCGCTATAGATTCGAGGTAGCAATCCAAAGCCATTGCACCGCCATTGAACAATCCGTTTGCATTTGACCAAAAGAACAAAATGCCCCCATCCCGGTTTTCTCAGGATGGGAGCATAAATTTTAACCTGACGAATAAGCTATTGCTGCTGGTCTTTTTTGTTCTCGTTTGGTTTTTTGCCGGCTGGGGCCGCTTTGATGTAACTCGTGCCGTATTTCTTCTGGAATCGCTCTATCCGGCCGGCAGTATCGACAAATTTTTGCTTACCCGTATAGAACGGATGGCACATCGAGCATATCTCTGCATGGATCTCATTTGTCGTGCTGCGAATCTCGAACGTATTGCCGCAACCGCAACGAACCACTACCTTTTCATATTTTGGATGTATTTTTTCTTTCATAACTAAGGTGCTCCGAAATATCTAAACCAAGTATGATAACAATATCGGCAAAATATTTCAATAGAAATCTTTTGCAATTATAAGCTATTACGGTTATATTTTTCCCGGTTGATTCGCAATAACATCTGGATTAAGTAAAATGGGAACAAAACTCGTAGTTATCGGCGCCGCCGGTCGAATGGGCAGGCGTATTCTTTCGTTAGCGGCCGAATCCGGCCAATTCGACATTATTGCAGCAATCGATAGGCAAGACCATCCCGATATCGGCAAAGTTTTCAGCCTCGAATCTGTATCCCGGCCGACCGAGGTCGTACTGACCGATACCTATCCGACCGCTGCCGCTGATGTCGCAATCGACTTTTCACAGCCCGAAGCGGTGGACGAAACCATTGATTACTGCCTTAAAAACAACGTTGCCCTGGTATCAGGCACGACCGGCCTGAGCGAGCTGCAGCGAGATAAAATTAAGGCAGCCTCCGGCAAAATCCCCGTTATATACGGGACCAACATGAGCGTGGGGATGAACGTTTTATTCTCCCTGGCCGGAAAAGCCGCTTCGATGCTCGGCGACGAATACGACGTAGAAATCGTCGAGCAGCACCACCGTTTTAAGAAAGACGCCCCCAGCGGCAGCGCTCTGACGCTGGCCGAGAACATTTGCCATGCGACAGGGCGGGATTTTCCCGAAACCGTCACTCACGGCAGACGCGGCAAAGATGCCCTCAGGCAAAAGGGCACTATCGGCATGCACGCGGTCCGCGCAGGCGATATCACCGGCGTTCATTCGGTAATCTTCGGCACGCTTGGCGAGACAATCACTCTAAATCATACGGCCAATAGTCGGGACACATTTGTCCGTGGAGCATTACGAGCGGCAAAGTGGCTCGTCGGAAAAAAACCGGCCTTATATTTAATGGCGGACGTTCTGGGCATAAAAACCTAAAAAAACCGCACCGCACAAAACCAAATCGTTGCTTTTATTTAAGTCGAAGGAAGCCTTTCTTTGCCTTTTTGGGCTTTTTCTCTTTCGGCTTCTTTGGCTCTTTTGGCTTTTTGACCTTTTTCTCTTTTTTGGCTTTGGGCTTCTTTTCCTTTTTGGTTTTAGTAGCCGTATCGCGCTCGCCGGTAAACATGAAAGCCGCTACGACGATCAAGCCCGCCACCACGGCAGCCCCACCCATGATATACCATATAAAGGTCTGTACAGAGCCCAGAATCGAAGGCATCACACCTCTTTGACCAGAAACTGCCACGATGGTGGTATAAATAACAACTGCCAGCGGGAGAAACAGCAGCATCCCAAGAGTGTTACTTTGTGCATCCGGCGCCATCTCGATCATCGGCTGGGCCAATGTCGCCATCTCAGGAGCCGCCTGAGGAGCAACAAGCTCATCTTCGGAGATCATTTGATCCGCCTCCGCGGCTACTGCCGCTGCCGAGTCGCCCTCAGCTTCACCCATTTCCTTACCTTCGTCATCAGCGGTGTAAATCTCATCGAGAATGCCACCTAACGAAGTGTCATCGGCCTGCAGCGAAAGGTCCAGCAATCCGGAGCCGCTGCCGAAGGAATCAAGGTTCACGTCTCCTTCAATCTCTTCCAGCGGCACTTCAGGTGTCGTTCCCCCGGTACCCATCGGAATCGCAGTTTTGGCCATGGTATCATCTGTTATTGCATAATCCTGGTCTGTCTCGCCGAGAACGCTGGTTCCCATGCCGGTCAGTGCCGTGTCCGCGTCGGTCAGATCGTTCGGCATAAGTGGAGCGCCTGTCTCGGGCGCCAACAGAATTTCACTACTGTCTGGCGAAGGCTCCGAAGGCTTCGTTGCCTCGGGCTCCGGCGCTTCAGCTTCCGGAACTTCCGGCATCGGTTCCTCAGCTTCCGGAACTTCGGCCGTCGGTTCTTCCGCTTCGGCTATTTCCGCTTCCAGAGCTTCGAGGGACGGAACATCCTCTTCTGGTAGAGCTTCCAGTTCGGAAATTTCTTCTTCAGGAACTTCCGGTTCTGAAACTTCCGCTTCCGGCTCCGGCATCTCTGCTTCCGGGGCTTCGGATTCGGGGGCCTCAAGTTCCACAGCTTTCGGTTCTTCGGCCTCAGGTACACTGAGATCGAGTTCTACAGCTTCCTCTTCTTCGGTCTCCGGTTCCGGAACTTCGGGTTCGGCAACTTCGAGTGTCGGGGCCTCGGGCTCCGCTGCTTCGGCTTCCGACATTAACGCCTCGACTTCCTCGATTTTGAACAGCAAATTCGGGCCATCGCGAAACTCACGCAACTTGCCTTCCTGGACGAATTCTTTGAGCTGCTCCTCGGTCAAATTGAGTTTTTCGGCGGCTTCCTGTAAGGAATAGAACATTCCTGCCATAATCACTTACCTCCAACAAGCCGACAACGCGGCTGTATGACGTTTTTTCAAGCGCGTCGCGGGCATCTTGCCCGCAATCCGAGGGCGGGACGCCCTCGACACGAACCTCTACTTATATCTATTGTATCCGAACCGCCCGAAAGATGCAACCTTTTTTTGCCCAAATTTGCCATAATCCGACCAATTAACCGCCGGGAGCGCAAAGACCGCAGAGAAGGAAGATATAGATTGTATTTCTTTATTGGGTAACCATTTACACAAATTCCTTTTTGCTCTGCGAGCCCGGCGTTCTCCGCGGTGAAATATGAATTGGCTTTGTTTGGCTTTGTTTTCTCGCCGCCTCAAAGCATGAAGTTCTTTATAATCACCTTTCACATAAACACTTAAGCTCATTTTGCCCGCCCGCAAATTGGCTTTGTTTTTTCAAATAGCCCTTCCGGAGAAACTCCGGATTTACTCATTTTTCCCTTTTGCCTTTTTACTTTTACCTTTACCTGAAATTGGCTTTGTTTTTTGCTACCCAAAACCGCATAAAATCACCAAAATTTCCGTAAATCCTTACTGCCACTTGCTTAACGTCGTTTTGCCTATTTTAACATTGGCTTTGTTTTTTCAAATACCTTTTCGCAATACGCATCACGCAGTACGCAATACGAGTAAATTGGCTTTGTTTTTTTCAAATAGCCTTCTGTTAGACACGGATCCGTTCGGCTTCGCTCAGGACAAGTTTATACTGATTAACACTGTTCTTTAAGCCACAGAGCGCACAGAGGTACAGAGAAGTAATCAATAATAAATAATAAATGTCAAAGTTCTCCATTCTCCTTTCTAAACACGACATACTACATACGATATACGACATACAAGCTATTTATGTTTGATAAAAATTATACAGATTGGCATGTTGTCCGTCAAGTGAAATCCAGAAAAATCTCCGTGACTACCCGCTTACATCCCTAATTCATTGACATTAAAGAGTCGGCCTGATATGGTTATTCAAGGTTTGTGCCTCTTCGTAGATTTCCAAATGATAGAGGGAGAAAAGGCAAGATGGCTGTAGTGCCGACGAGAATATCTGAGTTGGTCGAAATATTTGACCGCCATATCGAAGCATATCGTTCTCAGCAGTACAACGAGACCCAGCTTCGCAGGGAATTCATCGACCCGTTTTTCGAAGAATTAGGCTGGGACGTAACCAACAAAGCCGGCTACGCCCAGGCTTATAAGGACGTCATTCATGAAGATGCGATAAAAATCGGCGGTGCAACTAAAGCCCCGGACTACAGTTTTCGTATCGGCGGGGCGCGTAAGTTCTTTCTCGAAGCAAAAAAACCATCCGTAGATATCAAAGGCGATCCACACCCGGCCTACCAGTTGAGACGTTATGCCTGGTCGGCCAAATTACCGCTTTCGGTCCTGACTGATTTCGAAGAGTTCGCCGTCTATGACTGCCGGATGCGCCCGAAGCACACCGACAAGGCCGACGTGGCAAGGATTATGCTCTTTACTTACAAAGACTATCTGAAAAACTTCTCCGAGATTGCCGATATTTTCAGCAAAGAGGCGATCTTGAAAGGCTCGTTTGACAAATTCGCCGCAGCAACAAAAGGCAAACG
>CBDVBU010000067.1:0-11988 GCA_965372295.1 uncultured Phycisphaerae bacterium | reverse complement strand
CCGGCCACAAATTCGAGGCCATCCTCACAAAAGACGACCTCGGAATAAAAGACAGCTAATCCTAATAATCATCGGATCAGCGGTCGCAGTTCCAGAGCGACGGGTGAGTATAATTTAAACGTACTTAATATTCCTCATTCAGACTGTGGAAACATTGTTGGGTTGACCGAAGGAAGGAACTCCAAAACACAATGAAGACACTGGCATTTGTAGTCGCCGGCTACAACCTGGCCAAAACCGGCAGAATGATCGAAATCGCCAGGACAGCGCAAAAGCACTTCAACGTCATCTTCGCCAGCTACGGCGGACAGAATACGGTTATGAACGCATGTTTGGCGGGGACACCAATCGTCGGAATAGGAATGCACCCCGAGCAGCAAGCCAATCTGGATGCTTGTGTACGAAAGGGGTTTGCCATTCGCCTGAGTAAAAGCGGGTAACGGCTTCTGACGTCTTGGCCGCCATCGACAAATTGCTCCACGACAAAGCCGCAAAGACAGCAGTGGAGATGTTCCGGAGACAACTTGCAGAATGGGATGGACCGGAGAACGCTGCCCGTTTTCTGAAAGAATATTACGGGTAGGTCAATGATCGAATACCCAAGAGCAATCTGACAGAAACCCAACCAAGGCATCCAGCCGACGTCCTAAAGGCTGTGGCTGATGCCAGTCGTTAGCGGTTTTATTGGGGACGTTAAAGATTCGATTATTTCATATTATCTTTCACGTTCGGCTTAGCTCGCCTGTGGCGGGGCCAAGGCAGGCTTCGTGATTCTTAGTGCCCTTCGTAGTGAACACATAACCATGTTTATCCAAGCCTGAAAAATATTCCTAATTTTTATCAATATTCACTTGACGGCCAATATATAGATATGTATGATATACAATTATCAATATATCTAAATGTTAACAATGAATAATAAATCACAAATCTTAAACCAGGAGAAATTCTCATGTCTACTACAGCACAAATCCTTGCTAATCGTCTTGATTCGCAGAAATCTACCGGACCGCAGACGGCTGAGGGTAAGGATGTTGGCTCGCAGAATGCGGTCAAGCACGGCCTATTCGCTGAGTCGGTAATAAAAGGTGAAAATCCGGCTGATTATGAAGCATGATCAAGATGATGAACGAGCTTAAAAGACAACAAATAATGCGTCGAATTGAGCAGCAAGATGTCGACGAGCACCACATGCCATCCCCATCCCTAAGGGATGAGGTTGCCACACAGTCTAATTCCCTATCCCAAAGTGAAACTGCCACCCGGCCGGCAGAGAAAAAGGGTGATTTGAAAAAACAAAGCCAATTTGCGCCGGGTGAAATTGGCGCAAAGTCTTTTATGAAAGGAGATTATGAAGATATACCAGCCTGTGGAGTCGAAGAAAACAAAGCCAATCAAAGCCAATTGCACGCTCCCACGCTGGCTAAAAGAGCGGGAAAAAGAGAAAAATCGGTCGCGGCAGCTAATTCATTAACCGGATGAAGCGTAGAATTGATTCAGACTTAAGCGCAGCAATCGAGAAATCGTGCCGCGGGTTTCTCGACGATACATATTGTTGTCACGAGAAGACGGGGCGTATAGGTAGAGGTGCCGATATCGCTGATTTTGGTGTGTTGCGTATTTACATTGCAGAGCCAGTGTGGACGATAATCGCCAGCGGTGAAATAATACAAAAAAAGAAAAAATAAAATAAAAAAATGCTAAGTGGCATTGATGGCTACCTTGCAATACGATATAGTAAATTTTATGGATGATAATTTTTCTTGTAAACGTACGAATCAGCTTCGCAAAGCCGTAATACCAATCGTATTTAATATGTGCGCTTGTAGTGATGGGATTTTGCCAAGCAACAGCGATTTCCTCTTTGCTAAGACTCTGGGATGGGGGAAATGGATTCCCGCTCCCCGCTTTCGCGGGGACAAGTTTACACCTGCGAAAGCAGGTGCGGGAATGACAATGTGGTGCAAGAACTAATTCCAATTGGTGTAAGGGAATATAATGAATGGCAAATTTTTTAATAACTGGACTAATCAGCTTCGCAAGGGTGTGCTGGAGCTATGTATCCTGAATGATATCCGCAACCGAAAGATGTACGGATATGAAATTGTCAGGCGGATGCGCAAAATCGAAGGGCTGATTATCAGCGAGGGTGCAATATATCCGATCCTCAGCCGACTAAAACGTCAGGGCCTGGTCGAGACTACCATACAGGAATCACCCGATGGCCCGGCGAGAAAATACTATACGCTCACAAAACAGGGCGAAGAAATGGTTTCTCAAATGAACGCCTACTGGCAGGCTATAAGCGGTGCAACAAATTCTATCGAAAAGGGGTAAATTATGATTACATTAAGCGAAAGTGCAAAGAAAAGTCTGGAGGATTATCTTCGGCAAGCAAGGGCGTACTTGCGCGGCTCCAAATCCTTGGACGCAAATGAGGTTGAACAAAATATAGCCGAACACATAGAGAATGAGCTCGAAGGTGCGGCCGAGCCGGTTTCCTGTGATGTGCTCGATGCCGTTCTCAAAAAGCTCGGCAGTCCCCAGCAGTGGATTCCCGAGGAAGAACTTCCCTGGTGGCGAAAGATAATCTTAAGGCTGCGAAGCGGCCCGGAGGATTGGCGACTGGCGTATTTGTCTTTTGGCTTGTTGATCCTTGGATTCCTGATCCTACCATCATTTATCATTGCCGGGTTGGGTTTGTGGTGGATTATTTTGGGATGCCTGCTTTTGAAGTGGTGGAGTTTGCTGCAACTGCTCTTCAAACCTTTCGCCGGCTGGTTCAGCCGAAAATGGGCGCTGGTTTTGTTCTTAATCGGACTCGGACTTATATGATACCATCGTTGGGACTGGGGATATGGTACGTGCTGTAAACAGTCTGGGTACTACCCTCGGAGCTTCTCCACCAGACGGAGTATACTTTGGGCCGTAGTGACTTTGGTGGCGTTTTGGATTTTGAGCCATGAAGAATTCGGGATTTTTATTTGAATGTTTGATTTGTCGGCTCCGATTGCCGCGGGAGAGTTGGCCACTATCATATCGAGGTTCTTGTCTTTCAGCTTCTTTTCGGCGCGAACCCGGACGGTTTTATCTTCGAGCGCAAAGCCGACAACGATCTTGCCTTTTGCTTTTGCTCTTTCACATCTTAATAGTTTTTGTTTTCCGGCCCATTTCAATATATCGGTTGTGGGTTTGAGTTTGATGGTCATTGATTTGCCAGTCTTTTTTATTTTAGTCATGGCTGGACGTGCAGGCGTGTAGTCGGCCACGGCGGCGGCCATAATCAGGCAATCGCATCGGCTGAAATGCTTCTTTACAGCCTCGAACATCTGGGCGGCGGTTTCTACATTGACGAGCTTTGCCGTGTCCGGCGGCTTTTGACTTGTTGGTGCGGTGATGAGCGTTACTTTGTGCCCGGCTTTTAGTGCCGCCCGGGCAAGTGCGTAACCCATCTTCCCACTGCTTGCGTTGGAAATGAAGCGGACAGGGTCAATGTATTCGCGAGTGCCGCCTGCTGTGATTAAGATTCGCATCTTATATCTCCCTTCGGTGGAGTTTATCCTGAGCGCAGTCGAACGGGCTCAGGGCAGGCTAAGAAGCATATCTCCTGTTTCGTTTCATACTTCACGTTTCCTGATGTTCGAGGCGATGTTTTCGATCGCATCCAAAATATCCTGCGGCTCGGACATCCTGCCGATGCCTTCGGTGCCGCAAGCGAGCCGGCCTTCAACGGGACCTACGAATTGGAAGCCTCTTTCTTCCAACGTTTTGACATTGTGCTGCACGGCCGGGTTTGCCCACATATTATTGTTCATCGCAGGAGCCAGGAGCACCGCTGCCGATTTTACCAAAGGCCAACAGGCGCAAAGGATAGTGCTGAGCATGTCGTCACAGATACCGTTTGCAATTTTGCCAATGATATTCGCGGTTGCCGGCGCTACGACAATAACATCGGCCCAGTCGATCAGAGCGATGTGGCTGATTTTATATTCTTCGGGCGTGCTCCATATAGTTGTAAAGACGGCCGATTGAGTTACCGCTTCGAAGCTTTTTGGCCCGACGAGGCGGCAGGCGGCTTCAGTCATTACTGTTTTTACCCCGGCACCGGCGGAAGTCAGCTTGCCGGCCAAATCGACCGCTTTATATGCAGCGACTCCGCCAGTCACACCCAGCAAAATATTCAGATTGTCAAGCATCTCGTATTTAGTTTCGCCACCGAACCGCACCGGGGTGTCGAGTTTTAAGGGCTGATGAAAAACCAGTCCCTCTGTCCTTAATTTTCTAACTGTCCTTTGCAGGTTCTGAAGGCACTCCGTCATCGATCGCGATTTTGTCCTGCAGAATCTCCTGAATAATAATTTCGAGCATTGTTTTGCCTTCAGTCTCCTTGATCAAAGGCCGGCCGCCCTGCATAAGCTCAGACAGCCGTCTTTGAACCAGTGCCGTCAGTTTGAATTTGCCGCCAACTTTATTAATAATTTTTTCACTCTTGAGTTCGTCTATCATCTTTCGGATCTCACATTTAATATCCGCCGGACTTCGGCGGAATTATCAGTTTCGCTTTTCGCCTTCTTACGTTTCAGTTCTTGTGTCCTCGATAATTTGCACGCATTCGTTTACCGCCTGCTGCAAATCCTCGTTGATGACCATATGTTCGTAATGTTGCCAGGCAGCGGCGATTTCAGCGCTTGCGCCGTTCAGCCTTTCTTCGGCAACCTCACCAGCCTCTCTGCCCCTGTGATTGAGGCGTTTCGCCAGGTCCTTCTCGCTTGGCGCCAAAACGAAAATCATCACCGCATCCGGGAAAACTGCCTTTGCTTTTATAGCACCTTGAACGTCGATCTCCAGAATCACAACCTTGTCGGCCTGCATCGCTTCGATAACTTTGTCTTTTGGCGTTCCGTAAAAATGGCCGAACACCTCGGCATGTTCCAGCAGTAAACTTTTTTCGATCCGCTCATGAAATTCATCTTCGGAGACGAACCAGTAATCCTGTCCATCAACCTCAGCTTCGCTTTTCGGCCGGGTTGTCACCGAAACGCTCAGGTAAATATAATCGAGCTTCTTGAGTACTTCTTTGCATATCGTGCTCTTGCCGACACCTGATGGGCCGCTCACGATGACCACTTTGCCTTTTCCGTTGTTTGTATTCGTCATTCCAGCCTCAGCATAAATCTTTCACAGCCTATATGTTTCACTCCTTTCTACTCTATATTCTGAACCTGCTCCTTAATACGGTCGATCTGGCATTTTATATTGACCACGTAACGGGTTGTTTCAGTATCGGAGGCCTTGCTTGCAATAGTGTTTGCTTCTCTGAGCATTTCCTGGCTGATGAAGTCCAGCCTGCGCCCCGCCTGGTCAATTCCGTTACAACATTGTTCGAATTGCTGCAGATGCGAATCCAGCCGGGAAACCTCTTCGGAAATATCCGATCTGTCGGCAAAAATCGCCACTTCCCTGGCAAGGATTCCCTCATCTATTTTAAGTTCTGCACGTGCAAGCAACTCATTGACTCTTTTCTTGAGCTTCTCTGCATACTCCTGCATAACGATGGAACTTCGACCGCGTATTTGCTCAAGATCATCTTCTATTGCCGTACAACACTTTTTTATATCGGCTTCCAAATAGCCACCTTCGGTAGCTCTCATTTGTTTTAGCTTATCCAGCGCTTCCTGACTGATTTCCAGGACGTGTTTCCTGATATGCTCGGCTCTTTTTTTATCCGGCAATGCCGGCTGAATGATGCCGGGCAAGATCAACAGGTTGCCGATATCAATTGTTCCGTTAATGCCGGTCGAAGAACCGGCCCGGCTCAATTTCTCCATAACGGACTTTAAGGCCGTTTCGTCTATATCAAACAGTGCGCTTGTCGATGTATCTTTGAGGCGAAGCGCATAATTTATTGTCCCGCGCAAGATATTTTTTCTCAGAAGCTTATCAATATTCTCCTCAAGAAAGGAAGCAAGCTCCGGCAGCTTTATTATGGTCTTTGAGTAGCGGTTATTGACAGTCTTTACCTCAACGGCATAGCTTACTCCATAAGCCTCGCCCTGCGCCTCGCCATAGCCGGTCATACTATTTATCATAACTACACTTTCAAGCCGAACTCAGCCGTACGGACAGCCGTTTTTGTGTTTCAGAACAATCTTCTCGTCAACTGCCGGGCGAATTTATATCTGCGCCGGCACCGGTATCACCGGTAGTATCCCCGGCGGCATCGGATGGTTCCGGCTGCTCAGGGCTTTCCAGTGGCTGCTGCTGTGTCTGCGGGCTTACGTCATAATCACTGGCGACAGATGGCTTGTAGAATTTGGCCATCACCACTGCAAGGGTCAGAAACACGCCCACCAGCCCTATTGTCACCCATGTCAAAAAGTCGCCCGTCTTTGAACCCAGAACCCCGCCGCCGGCCATTGCGCCGCCGAACGCCCCACTTAAGCCGCCGCCTCTGCCCTTTTGAATCAAGATCATCAGAACCAGCGACACGCAGCAAATAACGAACAGGACAGCAACTACGTTCATAATAAAACTTACTGCCAATATTGGAAAAACAATCATATTTATTCCCCTTTGGAATCTTAATTCCGGTTTTTTCTCTCAATAGTCATTAGTAAAATAGTCAATTACACTGCGGCCTGAATTATTGCGAGAAAATCATCAGCTTTCAAACTTGCCCCGCCGACGAGCGAGCCGTCTATATCCTTCTGGCCCATCAACTCTGCTGCATTATTCGGTTTTACTGAGCCGCCATATAGGATGCGGATTTCCTCAGCTATTTTTTCATCATACATTTGTCCGAGCAGCTTTCGTATAAAATCGTGCACTTCCTGTGCCTGCTCAGGTGTTGCCGTCAGGCCTGTTCCGATGGCCCAGACCGGTTCGTATGCAATGGTTACGGCCTCGATCTTTTCGGCGCTCAAGCCGGCCAGGCCTTCTTTAACCTGCCGAGTTACGACCTCGTTTGTTTGCGAAGCCTCGCGCTCTCCGAGAAGCTCGCCCACACATAAAATCGGTAAAAGTCCACCGGCAATCGCAGCGGCAACTTTCTTGTTTATTAACTCATCAGACTCGCCGATTACATGCCGGCGTTCTGAATGGCCGCAGAGACAATACAAACAGCCGACATCTTTCAGCATTGAAGCGCTTATCTCGCCGGTAAAAGCACCTTCAGGCTCGAAGTACATATCCTGGGCGCCAACGGCTATACTCGATGAGCTAAGAGCCTTTGCCACCGCCTGCAAATAAACAAAAGGCGGGCAAACCGCTACGGTTACGCTCAGACCCGCTGTCTCCACAGATCCGGAAGCAATACGCTCAACCAGCTCTACGCCGGTATGACTGTCTGTGTTCATCTTCCAGTTACCTGCCACAAACGGCTTTCTCATAAAACTCTCCTATATTTATTTTAGTGATCCGTCGCTCGGATCATGGATTATGGGTAACGGACAACAACTACAATAGCTCCGTTGCTCTTGGGAAACTGCCTAATATCGAAAGCTGCAAACAATGCTTACGAGATTCTTCCATCCCTTTCTGGATATGCTCTTCTGTCCTGTATCCCAGGAAATCCACAAAGAAATAATATTCCCACTGCCTTTTCCTGCTGGGCCTGGACTCTATATTTGTCATATTGATGCCGTATCGCTTGAAGACATCGAGCACATCAGCCAGGGCGCCGGCCTTATGAGCCGTACTGAACAAGATGGAGGTCTTATCCTCGCCCGTGGGCCTGGCGTCTTCTTTGCTGATGATTAAAAACCTGGTTACATTATTAGCGGTGTCCTCGATGTTTTCGCAGACAATTCTCAAGCCGTACAGTTCGGCGGCTATGCTGGAACCAATCGCTGCGGCCCTCGGCTCATCGGCCGCCAACTGTGCGGCTCTGGCGGTAGAGGCGACAGGGATTGTTTGCGCATCTTTAAAAGTAGCACTCAGCCAATTTCTGCACTGGGCAAATACTTCCGGCTTGGAGTAAATCTTTTCGATTTCCTCCAACGTACAATTGCCCATAAGATTATGATGTATCGCCATCAGAACCTCGGCACAGATTTTCACATTCGAGTCTATCAGCGCATCAAGCGTTTCTATAACGCCGCCGCCCATCGTATTCTCTACCGGCACAAGGCCCAGGTCGCAATGACCTTTGCTGACTTCTTCGAAGATACATGTGATATCCGTCAGCGATTCATATTCGACGCTTTGGCCGAACTTGAGCATCGCCGCGGTATGGCTGAAACTGCCGCCGGGACCGAGATATGCAATCCGCAACGGCCTCTCCAAAGCAAAAGAGCCACTCATCAGCTCCCGCCAGATAGCAACTAAGCACTTATCCGGCAGCGGGCCCTCGCTGGCCTTGATTATCCTGGCAAAGACATCTTTCTCGCGGTCCGGCGCGTAGACCGGTTTGTCGGTTTTATTCTTGAGCTTTCCTATATCCACCACAACGCGCGCACGCTCGTTGAGCAGCTTTACAAGCTGATTGTCAAGCTCATCAATTCTATTTCTTAGCTCTTCAAGAGACATAATTCAAAAGCAAGAAAAGTAAGTCATTAGCAAATCTTAGCTTCCGACCGCATCGAGTCGTTTTTGTAAAAACCAACGTATTTAACAGAATTTTGTTCTTGCGTCAATGAATTTGATTAATTAGAAATATTTTTAGGCGCGCAATTCAGGCAAAAAAATGCGTAAAGTGATAAAATATGTGATATTCAAGACGAAATGGGGCTATTTCGGCCTGGCTGGGACTAAATTCGCCCTCTGCCGGACGCATTTGCCCGGGCCGGAACCAAAAAAAATCGAGTCCAGGCTTCTGAAAAATTGCCGGGACGCCCAATTCGACATTTCTTTTTTCAAGATACTTCAGAAGCAGATAGCCGCATATTTCGAAGGCTCTTGTGTAAATTTCAGCCCGGACATACCCGTCGTTCTTGACGGATTCGGCGGCTTCTCCCGTGAGGTTTTGACCGCCTGCAGGGAAATAGAATTCGGTCAAAGGATCACCTACTCTGGATTAGCGAAAAAGGCGGGCCGACCCGCCGCAAGCCGGGCCGTCGGCAATGCACTGGCCAAAAACCCGCTGCCCCTGATTATCCCCTGCCACCGCGTGCTCAGAACCGATGGTAGAATGGGCGGCTTTTCCGCCCCCGGCGGTATAAATATGAAAAAAAGATTATTAGCTTTAGAATTTGAAAAATAAGCTGTGGATTTGGTATTATAAACGTTAAAAATTCTTTTTTTTATCTTCATTTCGCTGAATTTTCTCAGTATAATCATTTTATGTCTGTGAGAGATTAAGTTGTGACCACTTGTTTTGATTTATCTCTTGGTAATCATTTTAGGTATATGATTAGTACAAAATAATAGAATTGCTTTTACGAAAAGCATGGTTTTGACGATATATTTTTTATCCTTTTTACCGTTACATTAAGTTACTGCAGTTGTTTCCATAATAAAGAAGGGTGAATGGAAAGCAGGAAAGGAAGTGATTAATATGGAAAAGTGGCTAGAGTGTACAATATCTCCAGGTCAATTTACAGGAGAGTTTGCCGTTCAGGGCAAGATGTTCGATGCGACCGAGTTTTCTCTGTTTGCGCCAAAAGAAGATTTGGATTTTGATGGCGAACCTTCTTGGGATAAACCTGTGCAGGGAAGTATTAGAGTTAGCATAAGCGATCAAGAAGATGATTTGTTGTTAGTCAATCTTCCTCGGCCAGCTTTTGAGAATGGACGGGTCATAACAGTTAGGAAGGACCAAGTCAGATAACTCTTTATGATTCTCTCAAACCTTGAAATTCACAAGGCTTTGGATGAAAAAAGGCTTGTTATTGATCCAGAGCCTATGCCACGTGTAAAGGGATTGCGGGATGAATATTGTCCCTATGATTCACACGCAGTTGATTTGAAACTCGGCAATGAGATCAAGATTCCCGATCTTGAAGCTGCGACTATTGATTTCACGGCACCTGGAAAGATAGCAAATCTAATAGCCAGGAACTCAAAACAGCACATTCTTGAGCAAGACCGCCCTTACACTTTGCATCCAGGCAAATTCATACTTGCTCAAACATTCGAAACGATCGGGTTGCCAATTGTAGAAGGCGCTATAACTCTGGCAGCCAGAATCGAAGGAAAGAGCAGCAGGGCTCGATGTGGCTTGCTGATTCATTTCACTGCACCTACGGTCCATCCAGGATGGTCAGGGCCACTCACGCTCGAAATTATCAATCTGGGCCAGGCAAAGCTCAATCTCCATTCCAGGATGCCAATTGCCCAGTTGATTGTTGAGCAGGTTCATGGTGAGATAGCATCAAATCCAAGTCAGTTCCAAAATCAGATAACTCCCGAAGGAAGAGCATAGTTTTTTCTGTGCCCTTGCTCTACTAATCCATCAACTCGCCTAAAACTTTTTTGCATAAATTCACTTTTTTCATTGTCATATTAACGATAATCGTGTAAAATTACACGCAAATAGTTTTGCTTAATAAGAAAGGAGAGATACGATTATGAATGAATTTATCAAACAAAACAGACGCTTATTGAAGCTCTATTGTACCGCAGCTCTTATCATTGGATGGCTACTTATCGCAGGAGGTTTCCTGTGGTTTATTCCAGCTATAACATCCATCGACATAAATGACGACTACAAAGCAGCGGATGCTATTTTGTATGTTATCTCAGCGATGCTCTTTGACTTTTTGCTGCCCGGGCTGATAGCGCTCGGTGTTGTGCAGTTCATCAGATATTTATTTGAAGATACAACAAAACCCGGCCGCATCCTCCGCAACGCAGACCGGTTCTTTTATATGTATGCAGTATTTCTGATTGCGAGAACTTACCTTCAATATTCCTGGAACAGCGCATGGTATGCGGAGGTCGTAGAATCAGAAGTATCGCGTTTACTGTTCATCCAACCATTTCTGCTGCCCACAGTAGCCAAAGTCCTTATTCTTGTCGGGCTTGGCAAAATACTTCGCCGGATCATACCTGTTATCGACGAGTCAAAAACACTTGTCTGAAAGGAGAAACGATATGAATGAAATCATTGAAAAAAACAGGCGTTTGCTGCATTTTTACTGTGAAACTCTTAGAACAATAGCATCGGTAATTCTGATTTTGTCTTTTTTGGCTGTCTTTGCAATGACCATTTTCTCACTTTTATCAAAATTCGGGTATTGGCCTGCTCCCAAGCCTTTTAATATGAACATGATCGCCCTGTTACCAAGTTACCTCAAGGCTATATTTTTCTGGATAGGAATACTGGGGCTGGTGCAATTTATCAGGTACCTGGTAGAAAGGGATTATGAACCAAGCTGGATACTCCGCCATGGAGAGATGATCTTCTACATGTATGCACTCCTGTCCATCTTGAATGACGTTTGGTATTATATAAATGCCCCAAGTTATAATTCTCCTTCTCCCGACATACGAGCGCTTGTGTTTCTTGGCACCGCTGTAAAAGTCTTGGTTCTGGTCGGACTGGGGCAAATATTACGGCGCCTTTTGCCCGTTATCGAAGAATCAAAAACGCTGGTCTAAAAGGAGGTTTACAAATGATAAATATTCGACTCGATTATTTGCTTTTAGACCGGCGGATGAAGCTGAAGGAACTGGCCCAGGCAACAGGCCTTGCAGTGAATAACCTGTCCATTCTCAAGACGAACAAGGCCCGCGCGATTCGCTTTTCCACGTTGAACAGCTTGTGCAAGGCGTTGAATTGCACGCCCGGCGATTTGATCGAGTATATCCCGAATGCGGATGAGAATTCCTGATTCTATTCCAGATGTACGACGCCGGTCTTGCGATCTGCTTCAAGGCTGGCTTTCTTGATAACGTCGTAGAGGTAGCGGCAATCCCGCACCTTTTCAAATACGAACTCCGGGTCCGTCTTGTCGGTAGTAATCAAAGCCACCGTACCGACTCCGAAAATACAATCGAGCAGACTCCTGCGCATTTTCAGGTCAACCACGCGAAACATATCCACGTTGT